>DATLXT010000001.1:0-2333 GCA_035575475.1 Gemmatimonadales bacterium
GTGCGCGCGCCGCTCGAAACCCGCTGTCGCCCCGCCGAGACCGGGTGTCTCGGGCGCGAACTCGACCGCGCCCGCGGCTTCGCGGCCGGCGGGCTCGGGGTGACCCTCTGGCTCGGACCGGTGGTGGCCGTGTCGCACCCCTACTTCGACACCCGGTTGAAGCGCGACCCGGATTACCTGGGGAAGAAAGACCGCTTCATCGCGGGCCGGAACGCGGAAGCCTATCTCAGCGTGCAAGGCCGGTTCGGCGAAGTCTTTTTCGGATCGGTGGACCGCAACTGGGGACCTGGCGGGGTGGAGGGCTTGCTCCTCTCACCCGCCCCCTACGGCTACGACCACCTGGGCCTGGTGGTGGGCACCGCGGGCCTGCGCCTCGAGGGGATCCTTACCCAGCTCGACGATCTGCCGGACGCCGGTGGCGTGGCCAACCACCGTTACCTCGTAGCTCACCGGTTGGTAGTGCGGCCTCCGGGCTCGGTGGTGATCTCGCTCTGGGAGGGAACCATCGTGGCGGGGCCCGGCCGGGAGCTCGAGCCCTGGTACGCCAACATCCTGAGCCTGGGGCTCCTGGCGCAGTACGACCAGGGGACCTCGTCCAATAACCAGGTCGGCGCGGACCTGCAGGCGCTCCTGGGAGGCACCCGCGTGTTCGGCCAGCTTTTGCTCGACGACATTCAGATCGACCGGCGCAGCGCCGGAGACCGCGAGCCCACGGCCTACGGCTTCACCCTCGGCTTCGAGCGGGGTCTCGGTCCCGCCGCGGTCACGGCGTTCTACACCCGGGTGGCGAACCTGGCCTACCGTACCCCCAACCCCGCCGAAACCGTGATGCGCCGGGGCGTGGGGCTCGCGCGCAACTATTCGGACTACGACCAGCTCACGGTCCGGGCGGGTCTCGTCACCGCGGCCGGCGCCCTGCTCACCCCCGAGCTCACCCTGTTGCGCCAGGGCGAGGGCGATTTCCGCCGGCCCTATCCCCCGGTCGCGGCCTACGACACCACGCCCGGCTTTCTCGCCGGCACGGTGGAGCGGACCCTCCGGCTGGGCCTGGACGCGCGGCTGGATCGCGGCCCCCTCGGTCTCGCGGCCGAGGTGGGCGTGCACGTGATTGACAACGCCGATCACCTCGCGGGGCGGCGCGACACCCGCGTCCTGGGGCGGGTGGGCCTGACCTGGCGGTTCCGGAAAGAGAGCGTCCTCCCCTGACCGCCCTGCCGCGCGACCGCCTGCTGGCCCTGCTCGAGAAAATGGCGGGGCGCCGCATCGTGGTGCTGGGCGACGCCATGCTCGACATCTACCTGGCGGGCGACGTGGAGCGGATCTCGCCCGAAGCCCCGGTGCCGGTGGTCACGGTGGGGTCCCGCCGCTACGCGCTCGGGGGCGCGGCCAACGTGGCCGCCAACGTGGCCGCGATCGGGGCCGAGTGCCGCCTGGTGGCCGTGGTGGGCGACGACCCCCGGGGCGATTCGGTGCGCGCCGAACTGGTCCAGCATCGCCTCCCCGATCGCCACCTGGTCACCGTGTCGGCCCGGCCCACGACCTCGAAGACCCGGGTCGTGGCCCGGGGGCAGCAGGTGGTGCGCATCGACGAGGAGGTGGACGATCCCATTCCCGAGCGCAGCGTGGCGGCCCTGCTGGATCAGCTGGAGCGCGCCATGGCCGACGCCGACGCCCTGCTCGTCGAAGACTACAACAAGGGGACGCTGGTGCCGGCCGTGATCGAGCGAGCCCTGGCCCTGGCGCGCAAGCGCGGCGTCCCGGTGGTGGTGGACCCCAAGTTCCGGAACTTTTTCGCCTACGGGGGCGCGACGGTGTTCAAGCCCAACCGGCGCGAGCTGGAGCAGGCCCTGGGGGCCGCAGTGGATCTGGCCCACCCCGACGCGCTCCCCGAGGCCCTGGGCCGTCTCTCGGTGGACAACCTCCTCCTCACCCTCGGCGCCGACGGGATGGTGCTGGTCACCAAGGATCGGGAGATCACCCGGATCCCGAGCGTGGCCCGGGAGGTGTACGACGTCTCCGGTGCCGGCGACACGGTGACGGCCTGGGTGGGCACCGCCCTCGCGGCCGGGGCCTCGGTGCGCGAGGCGGCCCAGCTCGCCAACTACGCCGCCGGGATCGAGGTCGGCAAGGCCGGCGTGGCCACCGTATCGCCCGACGAGGTGGTGGCGATGTACGACCTCTACTTCGACCAGCTGGGGAGGCTCAGGAGAGGAGGACTGTTGTAGTGGGCGGCACAGGACTCGAACCTGTGACCTCCGGTATGTGAGACCGGCGCTCTAACCAGCTGAGCTAGCCACCCCAACGGCTAGCCGGGCAGACGGATAGCCGGATAG
>DATLXT010000002.1:0-15916 GCA_035575475.1 Gemmatimonadales bacterium
GGCGCGGGCGGCGGCCGGGAAATCGCGCCCCGCCGTGGGCTGGCACAGCGGGGCGAGTGGGCTGGGCCCGGACACGGCCTGGAGCATGAGGGCGACGTCTTCCGCGGTTCGGGCGACGGGTCCGGTGACCTGGAGCGTGTCCCAGACCCAGTCGGCGGGGTAGGTGGGGACCAACCCGACGGACGGCCGGAGGCCCACCACGCCGCAGAAGGACGCCGGAATCCGGAGCGAGCCTCCGAGATCCGTACCTTCCGCCAGCGCGATCATTCCCGTGGCCACGGCCGCGGCGCCGCCTCCGGTCGAGCCGCCGGCCGAGAGCGCGGGATTCCAGGGATTCCGCGTCCGTCCGAAGACGTCGTTCCAGGTGTTTCCGCCGGCGGCGAACTCGGGGCAGTTGGTCTTCCCGAGGATCACCGCGCCCGCCGCCCGCATCCGGCGTACCACCAGGGCGTCCTCGGTGGGGACGTGATTCCGGTAGAGCGGCGAGCCGTAGGTGGTCCGCAGCCCGGCCACCGGCGTCACGTCCTTGATTCCGACGGGCACCCCCGCGAGTGGCCCCACGGCCTCCCCGCGCGCGAGGCGGCGCTCGATCGCGCGCGCCTCGTCCTCCGCTCTCTGGTTCAGCGTGACCACGGCGTTGACCGTGGGGTTGCACCGCTCTACCCGCGCCAGCGCCGCGCGAACCACCTCGACCGGCGACACCTGGCCGGTCGCGACCAGGCGGGCCAGGTGGCTGGCGGGGTAGTCGGCGAGTTCGTCCGCCAGGGGGCCGGCTCCGGGGGCTACTCCCACGTCCCGACGAAGGCGACCACCCGCGCGAAGGCCGCCTCGCCCCCTTTGAACTTCCAGGGAAAGCACCCGATGATGGTCCGCGTGTTCTGGAGCTCGGGCGCGTCGATCTCCCCGCCCAGGTTCTCGATGTGAATACAGTCCTTGGGGAAGAGGGCGTTGTGGGTGAGCTGGTAGGCGCTGTCGGGGAACAGCCGGTCCACCGCCTCCTTGCCGCCGAACTTCTGCTCGGCTTTGGCGCGCACCCGGTCGCAGTGACCGTGGGCGCCTTTGCCGAGGAACCGCCCGATGGGCAGGTTCATGGGGTGATCCGTCGAGACGCAGTCCACCCCCCAGACGTGGATCTTCTTCTCGAGGAGCCACGGGACCAGGTCCGGATGGGCCCCGGGGTGGTAGTGGTAGTAGCGCTCCTCGTCGGGCGCGGACCCGTGGTCGGCGTACCGGTGCCACCCGGTGTGGAGGAGCAGGATGTCCCCCCGTTTCACCTCCACCCGCTCCTCGATCATCCGGGGGGTGTAGACCGCCAGGTCGTCCATCTCGTCGCGCAGGTCCACGATCACGCCCGGGCCGCACAGCCACTCCAGCGGCAGCTCGTCGATGGTCTTGCCGGCGGTGACGAAATGCCGGGGGGCGTCGAGGTGGGTGCCCATGTGGTTCGAGGTCATGATGTATTGCGCGTTGACCCCGTGCTCCGCCTTCCGCTTGATGTACTTGACTTCGAAGGGCGGGTAGTAGGGCCAGAACGAGCTGCGCTCGTTCAGCGGTTGCGAGAGGTCGTAGAGCTTCACGGTGTCCCTCCGGTTGCCAGAGCCCCTAGCGTGGCCGGCTGCGCTTCATGAGCCACCCGTACACCACGAACGCCACGCCCGCCGCCGAGAACCAGGCGCCGTCGAAGAGAAAGCGCAGGCTCGGGTGCAGCAGGCCCAGCAGGGCCGCCGCGATGCCGGCGGCCAGCGCGATCATCGCCCGGCGATTCACCCCGCCGGTGTAACGGTAGGCGCCGTCCGGCCGATACAGGTCGGGGAGCTGAAGCACGCCCCGGCGAATCAGCACGTAATCGGCGATCATCACGCCGCCCACCGCGCCCAGGAGTCCCGAGTAGGTGATCAGCCAGGTCTGGTAGGCGTCGAGCAAGGTCCAGGGGAAGATCAGGACCCCGACGAGGCCCGCGATCACGCCCCCCGTCCGGAAGCTGATTCGCCGGGGAGCGAGGTTCGCGAGGCTGTTCGCCGGGGCCACCACGTTGGCGGCGATGTTGGTCGTGAGGGTCGCCACCACCAGGGCCAGCATCGCCACGAGCCCCAGCGCGACGTCGCCCGATTCCGCCGTGAGCCGGGCCACCAGGTGCACGGGGTTCCAGACCGCCTCGCCGTAGATGATGAGCGTGGCGCTGGTGACTGCCACGCCGATGAAGGCGAACAGCGGCATGGTCGTGAGCAGGCCCAGCGCCTGCCCCGCCATCTGGTCCCGCTGGCTCCGGGCGTAGCGGGTGAAGTCGGGGATGTTGAGCGACAGCGTGGCCCAGTAGCCGACCATGGCCGTCGTCCAGGGCACGAACAGGGTGAAGAACCACCGGGAGAACGGCAGGCCGGTCCCCGGCCGCTCCAGCGCGGCGGCCTGCCCGAGGATGGTGCCGATGCCGCCCACCCGCGTCGTGGCCCAGACGAGGAGGGCGACCCCGATGGCCAGCAGAAACGGCGCCGCCAGGGTCTCCAGCCACTTGATGCTTTCGGTGCCGGCCCAGACGAAATAGAGATTGACCAGCCAGAAGAGGAAGAAGCCCAGGTACTGCGGCAGGCCGTAGCCCATGAAGCGCCAGCCGCCCCCCAGCTCGCGCCACCCGGGCCACAAGATGGCGAGCACCGCGTCAATGGCGAGTCCGCCGATCCAGGTCTGGATCCCGAACCAGCCGCAGGCCACCACCGAGCGCAGGAGCGACGGCACGTGGGCCCCGCGGGGCCCGAACGCCGCGCGGGCGTACACCGGGAACGGGATGCCGTACCGGGTCCCCGCGTGCGCGTTGATCACGAGAGGGACCAGCACGATGGCGTTGCCGACGAAGATCGCCAGGAGGCTCTGCCACCAGGTCATCCCGGCGTCGATCATGCTCGCGGCCAGCATGTAGGTGGGGATGCAAACGCTCATCCCCACCCAGAGCGACGCGATGTGCCAGAGATTCCAGGTGCGCCGGCTCAAACCCACCGGCGCGAGGTCCGGATTCACGAGAGACCCGGCCGGCAAGTCGGTTACCAGTTCGACCATGCCGTTGCGCTCGCGGACGCCGGAGGGATCGGTCATGCCGGGTCGCTCCGGGATGATCCCCGCGCTCGCTGGCAGGCGGCGGTCAGCACCCGCCGCACCAGCACCCGCGCGAGGTGTCGCCGGTAGGCCGCCGAGGCGTGGATGTCGGACGGCGGATCGATGTCCCGGGTCGCCGCGGCGTGCGCGGCCGCGCCGATGGCCTCGGGGGAAGGCGCCGAGCCGGTCAGCGTGGCCCCGCCCTCGCGCGCCAGGACCGGCCCGTCGCCCACCGAGAGCAGCGCGATTCGCGCCCCGGCCACGTCTCCCCGCTGGTCGAGCGTGACCTCCGCCGCGGCCCCCGCCAGAGCGTAGTCGCCGTGGCGGCGCGAAACTTCGGCGAAGGCCCAGCCGGTGCGCGGCCGCCGCGGGGGGATGACGAGGTCCGTCAGCAGTTCATCCGGCGCCAGCGCGGTCGCGAAGAGACCGGTGAAAAACTCGCCGGCGGCGATCCAGCGGTGGGTGGCGCGGCTCCGGGCCTGGAAGCGGGCCCCGAGCGCCAGGAGCACGGCGGGCAGTTCCGCCGCCGGGTCGGCGTGCGCGACGCTGCCGCCGACCGTGCCGCGGCTTCGGATCTGGGGATGGGCCACGAACGGTATCGCTTCGGCGACCAGCGGAGCGTCGCGGCGCACCACCTCGCTCCGCTCCACCGCCCGCTGGCGCGTCATGGCGCCGAGGTGGAGCCCCTCGGCCTCGGCGCGGACGTAGGAGAGGGAGTCCAGCCGGTTCAGGTCCACCAGCACGCGGGGCCGGGCCAGGCGGAAGTTCATCGCCGGCACCAGGCTCTGTCCGCCCGCCAGCGCTCTGGCGTCCCCGCCGTACTCCGCCAGCAAGGCCAGCGCTTCGTCCACCGTGTCCGGGCGGTGATACTCGAACGGCGCCGGCTTCACCGTCCGGACCCTCCCAGGCGGGCCGCCAGCTCCCGATTCAGCGCCGCAAGCCCCCGTCCGGTCATGACCCGGCTCGCCGATTCGAGCAGGCGCTGGCCCACCGCCGCGATGGTCCCGCCTACCTCCAGCTCGGCGCGGTAGGAGAGATCCGTCCCCCCGGACGCGCCCGGCGTGAGCGTCACCCGCGCCACGCCGGCCACGAAGCCCAACGGGCCTCGGGCGTCCACCCGCAGGGCGTAACCCCGGGGCGGGTCCGGATCCACGATCGAGACCGTGAGGGCGAACTGGGACGCGGTGATCGGACCGATTCCCACCTTCAGAACCCCGCGGTACCCGTCGGCTCCGGCGCGCTCCAGGAGCTCGGCGCCCGGCATCGCCTGGCGGAGGACGGCGGGGTCGAGGAGGAGGTCCCAGACCGCCTCGCGCGGCCCCGCGAACTCGAACCGCCCCTCGACCACGAGCGCCCGTCCCCCCGCCGGCGCGGCGATCGGCCCGGCCGCCCGCCCGCGGCGCGCGTCCTCGATCAGCTCGAACAACCGGTTGGGGGAAAGCGGGATCTCCGTGATTTCCAGACCGATGTCCGCCAGCGCGTCCTCCACCGCCTGGGCGAACACCGCGGCGGCGGGAATCGCTCCGGCCTCGCCCACCCCTTTGATGCCCGCCGGATTGAAAGGCGAGGGCGTCTCCCGATGGTCCATCTCGACCCGGGGGACGTCGAGCGCGGTGGGAAGGAGGTAGTCCATGAGCGAGGCGTTGAGCAGCTGGCCGTTGTCGTCGTAGATCAGTCGCTCGTAGAACGCGTTCCCGATGCCGTGCGCCACGCCGCCCTGGATCTGTCCCTCGACGATGAGCGGATTGATGAGCCGGCCGCAGTCGTGCACCACCACGTATCGCCGGATCTCGACCTGGGCGGTCTCGGGGTCCACCTCGACGATCATGGCGTGCACGCCGTTGGCGGTACTGCCTTTGTCGGGACCGAAGTAGGCCGTGGCCTCGAGGCCGGGCTCGCTGCCGGGGCGGACCGCGCCGCGGAGAGGGTTGGCCTGGAGGGCGAGCTGGCCGATCGGGATGGCCGGGTTCGCTTCGCCGCGAACCCGGGCCGTGCCGTGGCGGAGCTCGATCTTCTTCGGGTCCGCGCCCAGCACCCGGCCGGCCACGCCGAGGATCTTCTCGCGCACCCGCGCCGCCGCGGCGTAGCAGGCACTCCCCGCCACCACCGCGCCGCGGCTGGCGAACGTCCCCGTGCCCCAGTGGAACTCCCGGGTGTCGCCGGTGATCACGTGCACCCGCTCCACCGGCACGTCGAGCACCTCGGCCACGATCTGGGCCAGCGCGGTCAGGTGACCCTGCCCCTGGGTTCCCACGCCGGTCGCCACCCGCACCCGGCCGCTGGGCTCGACCGTGACGCGGGCGCCTTCGTAGGGTCCGATCCCCGTGCCTTCCACGTACGTCACGATGCCGATGCCCACGTGGCGGCCCGCCGCGCGGAGCGCGGGCTGCTCGGTGCGCCGGAACTGCTCGTAGCCGATCAGGGCCTGCGCCCGCTCCAGCGCCGGCAGGTAATCGCCGCTGTCGTAAACCAGCGGCGCCGAGTCCTGGAAGATGATCTGGTGATTGTGCGGGAAGGCCTTCCGCGGCAGGAAGTTGCGCCGGCGGATCTCGGCCGGATCGAGGCCCAGCTCCCGGGCGGCGGCGTCGAGCAGGCGCTCGATCACGAACACGCCGTGCTGGCGACCCGCCCCCCGCACCGGCGTCACGATCGTCTTGTTGGTGAAGACGGCGCGGAACTCGCTGTAGTAGTGCGGGATGTCGTAGGGGCCGAGCAGGGTGCACTGGGTGTTGATCGGCACGGTGAGTCCGTAGGGATCGTAGGCCCCGGTGTCGTGCAGGAACACGTCCCGCACCCCCAGGATCCGGCCGTCGCGGGTGAGCGCGATCTCGGCGTCGTGGATCTGGCCGCGCTCCTGGGTCGTGGCGTAGAAGTTCTCGCGGCGGTCTTCGGCCCACTTGACCGGCCGGCCCAACCGGATCGCGGCCCAGGGAACCAGCACTTCCTCCGGATAGACCATCATGATCTTGGGCCCGAATCCGCCGCCCACGAACGGCGCCACGACGCGCACCTGGGACTCGAGCAGGCCGAGGAGCCGGGCCAGGCCGTTCCGGATCGGGATCGGGGCCTGAGTGGTGTCCCACACCGTCAGCTCCTCGGCTCGCGGGTCCCAGCTCGCGACGACGGCGCGGTTCTCGATCGCGGCGGCGGCGCCGCGGTCGTAGAAGAGCCGCCGCCGGATCACCACGGCCGCCTTGCGGCGGGCGCGCTGGTAGTCGCCTTTCCGCTGGACCACGTGCGCCGCCAGGTTGGTGCCCAGCTGGTCGTGCACCAGGGGCGCGCCCGGTCGCAGTGCCGCCTCGAGGTCCACCACGGCGGGGAGGGGATCGAGCTCCACCCGAATGTCGTCCAGCGCGTCCTCCGCCAGATAGCGGCTCTCGGCCACCACCATCGCGATCGGCTCGCCCACGTGGCGGACCTTGTCCCGGGCCAGGGGCACCTGGGTGGCTTGGTGAAAGACCAGTCCCGGGATGGGCGGCGGGGGGACCAGCAGCGGCCCCGGGCGCCAGTACTCGCCGAGATCCCAGGCCGTGTAGACGGCCACCACGCCGGGCCGCCGGCGCGCGGCGCTCGGGTCCACGTTCCGCAGCCGGGCGTGCGCCTGGTCGCTCCGGTAGAAGGCGACGTGGAGCGTGCCCGGGGGCTCGACGTCGTCCACGAACAGGGCCCGGCCGGTGAGCAAGCGGGCGTCCTCGTTGCGGGGCACCCGCGCGCCGATGTAGCGCGGAGCGGTCACGGCGCGGCTCCCCGGGCGGCCGCCAGCTTGACCGCGTCGACGATCCCCTGGTAACCGGTGCAGCGGCAGAGATGACCGGAAAGCGCCGTCCGGATCTCGCGCTCGTCCGGCGTTCGGTGCTCGCGCAGGAACGCCACCAGGGTCATGAGGATGCCGGGCGTGCAGAAGCCGCACTGCAGGCCGTGCGCCTCGCGGAAGGCGGCCTGGAGCGGGGTGAGGGCCTCGGGGGAGGGCGCGAGCCCTTCGACGGTGGTCACCTCGTGGCCGTCGGCCTGCACCGCGAACAGCAGGCAGGAGCGGACCGGCTCGCCGTCCAGCAGAACGGTGCAGGCGCCGCACACCCCGTGCTCGCAGCCCACGTGGGTGCCGGTGAGGCCGAGCTCCTGGCGCAGGAAGTCGCTCAGCAGGAGCCGCGGCTCGACCGTCCGCCGGTGCGGGACGCCGTTGACGGTCAGGGTGACGCCGAGGCGCTGGGTCACGCGACGCGCTCCCCTCGAGGTCCGAAACGACGGCGCCCACGCCCTCACAGCCGCTGTCACGCGGCCCGACGGGCGGGGCGCTCGACGACCGACCGAAGGGGTAAGGTTACCGTCCGGCCGGGGAGGCAGCAAGCCGATCCGGTGCCGCGTATTGCCGTCCCGGTTCCCGGGACTCAGAATTCCCACTTCATGCACCGGCGCGAAGGACTCGCCAAGCTCACCGGCCGGGAGCGGTACGTCGACGACCTGGCGCTCGACGGCTGCCTGTGGGGCGCTACCGTGCGGAGCCCGGCTCCCCGCGGGCGCATCACCGCGATCCGGTTCGGGCCGGACGTGGACTGGTCGCAGTTCGTCATCGTAGACCACCGCGACCTGCCGGGGCCCAACGAGGTGCTGTTGATCGAGCGCGACCAGCCGGTGCTGGCGGCGGGATACGTGCGGCACGTGCACGAACCGGTCCTCCTGCTCGCCCACCCGTCGCGCGAGGTCGTGCGGCGCGCGGTCCGGGCGGTCGAAGTGGTGGTCGCCCCGGATCCGGCGGTGCTCGACTTCCGGACCCCGCCGCGCGCCGAGCAGATCCAGTACGGGCCGGACAACGTGATGAAGCGCCTGCGAATCGAGAAGGGCGACGTGGAGCGGGCGCTGGCCCGCGCCCCGGTCGTGGTCGAGGGCGTCTACCAAACCGGCGCCCAGGAGCACGTGTACCTCGAGACCCAGGGAATGGCGGCCTGGCTCGAGGGGGACGTGCTGGTGGTGACCGGGTCGCTCCAGTGCCCCTACTACGTCCTCGCCGCCCTGAAGCACGCCCTGGGGCGGGACGAGACCCGGGTGCGCGTGATCCAGGCCGCGACCGGCGGCGGCTTCGGGGGCAAGGAGGAGTTCCCCTCCCACATCGCCCTGCACGCGGCGCTGCTGGCGCTCGAAGCCGGGCGCCCGGTGAAACTGGTGTACGACCGGGGCGAGGACATGGCGGCCACCACCAAGCGCCACCCCGCCCGCATCCGCCACCGCACCGGGGTCGCGCGTGACGGGCGGCTGCTGGCGCAAGACATCGAGGTGGTGCTCGACGGCGGCGCCTACGTCACGCTCTCCCCCGTGGTGCTCTCGCGCGCGATCATCCACGCCGCGGGGCCCTATGCCTGCGAGCACGTCCGCATTGACGGCCGCGCCGTGTTCACCAACGCGGTCCCGTTCGGGGCCTTCCGCGGCTTCGGCGCGCCGCAGACCCAGTTCGCCAACGAGCGACACATGGACGTGGTGGCTCGGACCCTGGCCCTGGATCCCGCGGAGTTGCGCCGGATCAACCTGATCCGCGACGGAGACACCACGGCCACGGGACAGGTGATCCGGGACGGCGCCGACCGGGTCGCGGTACTGCAACGCGCGCTCGAGGTATCGAATTACCGGGTTCGCCGCGAGGAGCACGCCGCCTTCAACGCCCGCCATCGGTTCCGGAGGCGGGGCATGGGACTCGCCACCTTCTTCCACGGCGCGGGGTTCACCGGCGGCGGCGAGGTGAGGCTGGAGTCGCGAGCGCAGGTCGCGGGGCTGCCGGACGGCCGGGTGGAGGTCCGCACCGCCAATGTCGAGATGGGGCAGGGAACCCTGACCGCCTTCGCGCAGATCGTGGCGGCCCGTCTGGGTCTCTCGCCGGACGAGGTGTTGATCGCGCCGGCGGACACCACCCGGGTTCCCAACAGCGGGCCCACGGTCGCCTCGCGCACGGTCATGGTGGTGGGACGGCTGCTCGAGCTGGCCGCGGACGACCTGCGGCGCCGGCTGGGGCTCGACGCCGCCGCGACGGGGGAGCGGGTCGTCGCCGCCATTCGGGACCGGGGCCGCGGCCACGGCCGGGAGATCGTCGGCGAGGCCAGCTACCGGCCTCCGCCCGGCGTCGCCTGGGATGACGGCGCCTACCGCGGCGACGCCTACGGGGCGTTCGCCTGGGCGGCCTACGTGGCGGAGGTGGAGGTGGATCTCCGGACCTGGGCCACCCGGGTTACCGATTTCGTGGCGGTGCAGGAGGTGGGCCGCGTGTTGAACCCGACGCTGGCGCGAGGCCAGGTGCAGGGTGGAGTGGCGCAGGGGATCGGCTGGGCGCTGATGGAGGAGTGCCAGTGGAAGGACGGCGCCATGGCCAACGCCCGGCTCACCAACTACATCATTCCCACGGCCGACGACCTGCCGCCCATCCGGGTGGAGTTTCTCGAGCATCCGTATCCTCACGGCGCGCAGGGGGCGAAGGGGATCGGCGAACTTCCCATCGACGGTCCGGCGCCCGCCGTCGTCAACGCGGTCGCCGCGGCCACGGGCACGGATCCCCGCGATATCCCGCTCACGCCGGAGCGGTTGATGGCCCTCGCGTGTTGATCGCCTTCACCTTGAACGGCGCTCCGGTGTCGTTCGAGATCGATCCTGCCGAGCGGCTGCTCGACGTGCTGCGGTACCGCCTCGGCCTGACCGGCACCAAGGAAGGCTGCGGCGAGGGCGAGTGCGGGGCGTGTACCGTGTATCTGGACGACCTCCCGGTCAACGCATGCCTGGTGCTCGCCTGGCAGGTGCGCGGCCGGCGGGTGGGTACGGTCGAGGCCATCGACCCCGCGATCCTGGGGCCCCTGCTCGAACACGGCGCTACCCAGTGCGGCGCCTGTACCCCCGGCGTGGTCATGACGGCATGCTGGATTCGCCGTCACGTCGAGGTGCTCGAGACGCACACTCTGCGGGAGCTCCTGGCGGGCAACCTGTGCCGCTGTACCGGCTATGACGGCATCGTCGAGGGCGTGGCGGGGATGATCCGGGAAGCGGAAAGGGGGGCACGGGAAGCGTGAGGGTTCTGCTTCCCGAAAGCCTCCCCGAGGCCCTCGCGCTGCTGTCCCGCGAGGGCGCGGCGGTGCCGATCGCGGGCGGCACCGATCTGTTGGTCCACTGGCCGGGGGCGTTCGCGGCACACGACCGCACGTACCTCGATCTGTCGAGCCTCGAGACGCTCCGGGCGGTGCACTGGACCGAGGGCGAGCTCGTCCTCGGCGGGCTGACCACCTACTGGGACGTCGTTCAGGACCGCGAGATCGGCGCCGAGTTTCCCCTGCTGGTCGAGGCCGCGCGCCAGGTGGGCGCGATTCAGATCCAGGCGCGGGGCACGTGGGCCGGGAACATCGTGAACGCGTCGCCCGCGGCGGACGGCGTGCCGGTGCTCATGGCCTACGATGCCGTGGTGGTGCTGGAGGCGGCCGGGGGGCGAGCGGAGGTGCCGCTGGACCGGTTCTATCGGGGGTACCGCGAGACGGTCCGGCGGCCGGACCAGCTGGTCGTGGCGATCCGGCTCCCCCGGCGGCGCTACGACGTGCAGGTGTTCGCCAAAGTGGGCCAGCGGCGGGCCCAGGCGATCGCCAAGGTGGGGCTCGCCATCACCCATTCCCCCGCCGGGTGGCGGGTGGTGGCGGCCAGCGTCGCGCCGACCGTGCGCCGCTGCCCCGCGCTCGAACGCCTTCTCCGCGACGGGGTGGCCGTGGGGGCGCCCGCGGACCTCCTCCCGGCGATCGAGCGGGACGTGTCCCCCATTGACGATCTCCGGTCCACGGCGGAGTACCGGCGGCAGGTCATGGCGCGTCTCCTCTACCACGAACTCCGGGAGCGGTGCGGATGGCCGTGAGCGAGGGACTGGATCGGCTCGCCGCCGCCATCGCCGCGTTCGCCGAGCGCTATCCCGGCGATGCCGGCGCGCGTCAGCCGGTGCACACGGTGTACGGCGGCGCCCACCTCTTCCGAGCCGACTCGGCCCGCAAACTGGGTGACGTGGCGCTGCGCGTCCTGGACGCGTACGCCCCGACCGCGGCCGCCTTCGGGCGGGCGCTCGGGTTGGACCGCCGCCTGGCCCGCACGGTGTATGGCCGGGTGCGCGAGAAGCTGATGCGGGAGCCGGTAGAGGACTTCCGCCTCGACTTCGAGGACGGTTACGGCCACCGGCCCGACGCCGAGGAGGACGCCACCGCGCGTCAGGCCGCCTCGCAAGTGGCGGCGGGACTGGCCGCGGGCTCCCTGCCGCCCTTCATCGGGATCCGCATCAAGCCGCTCTCCCGGGACCTGCGTGCCCGCGCGGTGCGGACCCTCGAGCTGTTCCTCGCGACCTTGCTGGAAGAGAGCGGGGGGCGGCTGCCGCCGCACTTCGTGGTCACGCTGCCCAAGGTCGTGATCCCGGAACAGGTCGCGGCGCTGGCGGATCTGCTGGCCGATCTGGAGTCGCGACACCGGTTGTCCGGAGGAGCGCTCAAGCTCGAGCTCATGGTCGAGACGCCCCAGGCGCTGGTGGGGCCCGACGGCCGGTCGCCGCTTCCCGCGATGGTGGACGCCGCGCGGGGCCGCTGTGTGGCCGCCCACTTCGGAGTCTACGACTTCACCGCCGCGCTCAACATCACGGCCGCCCACCAGCGCATGCGGCATCCCGCCTGCGACCAGGCGCGCCGGCTCCTGCAGCTGGCGCTGGCCGGCACCGGGGTATGGCTCTCGGACGGCGCCACCACCGTGATGCCGGTGGGCCCGCACCGGCCCGCTCCCGGGAAGCGGCTCAGCGCGCGCCAGCGCGCCCAAAACCGGGCTCACGTCGTCCGGGGCTGGCGGCTCCATTACGCCGACGTGCGCCATTCCCTCGAGAACGCCTATTACCAGGGGTGGGACCTCCATCCCGCCCAGCTGCCCACGCGCTATGCCGCCCTCTACGCGTTCTTCCTGGAGGGCCTCGAGGCGGCGTCCGTGCGGCTGAAGACCTTCGTGGCCAAGGCGGGACAGGCCACGCTCGTGGGCGACGTCTTCGACGATGCCGCCACGGGCCAGGGGTTGCTCAACCACTTTCTCCGGGGGCTCAACTGCGGGGCGATCACCGAGAGCGAGGCACTCGCCACGGGGCTGACGCTGGACGAGCTCGCATCCCGGTCGTTTCTCCGAATTCTGGACGCTCGCCGATCGCGGCTCGCCCCCGCCCCCGGGGACGGGCGCGTTCGCTAGCGCAGCCCGGCGCCGGCGGCGATCCAGCGGCCCAAGAGCACCCGCTCCTCCGCCGTCATGCCCGTCACGTTCCCCAGCGGCATGGTCTCCGCGGCCACGGCCACCGCGTAGATCCGGGCGGCCTGCGCCCGGATCTCGGCGGGCGTGTCCAGCGCCACGCCGGCCGCGGGGGCCGAGAGCCCGGCGATGGTCGGGGCGGCGGAGTGGCACGGCGCGCATCGCCGCACGATCACCACCCGGGCTTCTCGAAACAGCGCAGCCGGCTCCGCGGGCCCCAGCGCCGCGGGGCCCGGGCCGCGCCCGGGAGCCGTCGCCACGGCCAGGGCCAGGAGTCCCAGCACCGAGGCCGCGAGCAGCCACGCACCGCGGCGTCCCTGGTGGTGACGGTTGAACCAGTGGCGCGTCGCCGCGCCCACCAGGGCCACCCCGGCCAGGACGGCCCATCCCCAGGGGTGCCCGTAGGTGGCCGGATAGTGGTTGCTCACCATCACGAACAGCACCGGCAGGGTGAGGTAATTGTTGTGGAGGGAGCGCTGGGCCCCCGCGCGCGCGGCGGTCGGGTCGGGCGCCTCCCCTCGTGATAGAGCGGCCACCATCGCCTTCTGGACGGGGATGATCACCCGAAAGACGTTCCCGGCCATGATCGTGCCCAGCGCAGCGCCCACGTGGATGTACGCGGCGCGCGGGTTCAGCACCTGGTTCAGCGCCCACGCCAGCCCCGCCACCAGTACGAGCCCCACCAGGGCGAAGCCGCCGGGGCGGCGTGCCAGGGGCGACCGGCACAGCGCGTCGTACCCGAACCAGGCGGCGACCAGCGACCCGATTCCCACCGCGACCGCCGCCCCGGTGGAAAGGAGGGGTCTGGCCGGGGGCAGCAGGTACGCGTCGGCCTGCACGTAGTAGATGAGCCCCAGCAGGGCGAAGCCGGTGACCCAGGTGGCGTAGGCCTCCCACTTGAACCAGTGGAGGGTCGGGGGGAGGCGTTCGGGAGCCACGGCGTAGCGCACCACCCGGTAGAAGCCTCCGCCGTGCACCGCCCAGAGCTCGCCGTTCACGCCGGCCTCCGGCCGCGCCGGCGGGGCCAGCCGGAAGTTCAGCCAGATGAAGTAGAACGACGTGCCGATCCACGCGATGCCGGTGATCAGGTGGCCCCACCGCAGCGCCAGGTTGAGCCATTGGAGCAGGTGCGCGTCCACCCTCAGCTGCCGCGGTAGGTGGAGTACCCGAAGGGGCTCACCAGCAGGGGGACGTGAAGGGGCCGGTCTTCGGTGACGGTGAAGACCACCTCCACATACGGGTAGAAGGTGCCCACGCCCTGCGCCGCGAAGTACTCGCCCACGTCGAAGCGGAGCCGGTAGGTGCCGGTGAAGTGCGTGACGTTGTCGGGGAGCAGGTTGCCCACCCGGCCGTCCTCGTCGGTGGGTGCGGCGCCGATTTCGGTCCAGCCCTCGTCGGTCTTGAGGGCGAGCGACACCGCCACTCCCGCCGCGGGGCGGCCCCGCACGGTGTCGAGGACGTGAGTCGAGATCCTGCTCATGGAGGTCCCAGTTTCTCCAGACGAAGTCGGGTGATCTTGGCTTGTTCCGCCGCCGCCACGCGCAGCTCGTCCGCCGGGTCGTGCGCCAGGCGGCGCCGGAGCTCGGTCAACAGCTGGTGCGCGCTTCGGCCCGCGGCGCAGACGAGAAACACGTGGCCGAACCGTCGCTCGTACTCGCGGTTGCCCCGGGCCAGGGCCCTCCGCGTCTCGCCGGTGGCCCCGGCCACGCCCGCCTGCTCCGCGCGCTCCCAGGCGCCGGCGCCCTCGGGTTCCCCGATGCGCGGGTGCTGAGCGAAGGCTTCCCGCCAATCGTCGGGACCCAGCGCCCACCAGGCGCGTTCGGCCGCGCCGAACACCGCGTCGTCGTCCGGGAAGGGGCCGGCGGCGAGCATCGCTTCGACCCAGCGGCGCGACCCGCAGCAGCGCCCCAGCGCGACGCGCGCGGCGTCGGGCCCCAGGGCGTTGAGATACTCGGCGATCACCTTCCCGCCCGCTCGGGTGGGCTGGGCCCGCCCGGGGCTCGAGGGGCCCCGGCCTCGCGGCCCTTCAGGGCCGCAGCGGGCCGAGCCCAGGCTTCAGCCTGGGAGAACGCCGAGGCGATCACCTTCCCGCCCGCTCGGGTGCGCGCGACCCGCCCGAGGCTCTGGGGGCCCCCGCCCGCTGGGGTGCGGTGGGCACGCCCCAGACCCGCAGGCGCGCCACCCCGCCGTCGGGAAAGATGTTGAGCCGCACGTGCGTGATGGGTCCGGAGCGCTGTGGGAGGCGGAAGCGGTGCCGGGTGTGGGCGCGGAGTGTGGTGCGCGGGAGCAGCTCTCGCCAGTCCGTCCCGGCCTCTGGCACGGCGCCGCGCGCATCGGGGGCGTCGCATCCCTCCAGGCTCGCGCTCTCGGGAAAGTTGCCCTTGAAGTGAATGGTGTCCACTTCGACTTCCTCGATTACGCCGCGGTGCCCCAGCCGCAGGATGACCCAGTCGTGCCCGGGAGTGCGCCGGCGGCGGGTTTCCCAGCCGCCCGCCATGTTGGGGGGACGCCCCGGCAGAATCAGATTGAGCGGGTCGCCGAAGAAGGCGTCGCTCGAGGCCAACGGCAACCCGCCGTGCTCGACGGCGGCGAGATCGACCCGCCGCCCAGCCAGGCGGCTCCAGTCGGGGCGGGCCTCGCCCCAGATCCGCAGGCGCGCCACCCCGCCGTCCGGGTAAATGTTGAGCCGCACGTGGGTGAACCGCGCGTCGGTGCGCACCGGAAACTCGCTCTCCGCGTCCCCCGCGAGCGGCGCGCGCGGGACGATCTCTACCCAACGGTACCGGGCACGGGCCAGCCGCGCCGCGGCCGGCCGCCGGGTGAAGGTGGCGGCGTCGAGCGAGCAGGCGGGCGGGTAGTTCCCACGGAAGTGATGGGTGTCCACGCTGACCGACCGGATGACCCCGGGAATGCCGAGCTGGACGATGCACCAATCGTGTCCCGGCTCGCGCCGCCGGCGGGTCTCCCACCCGTCCATCCATTTGCCGCGGGCGGTGTACTTCCCCTCGATGAACACGGCTCGTCCGGGCTTGAGCAGG
The DNA here is from genome assembly GCA_035575475.1 of Gemmatimonadales bacterium. GTDB lineage: Bacteria > Gemmatimonadota > Gemmatimonadetes > Gemmatimonadales > GWC2-71-9 > DATLXT01. Next base: position 15,399 of record DATLXT010000002.1, read on the forward strand.
TTCTCCTTGGGGGCGAAGAACTCGTCGTTGGCCAGCACGGCGCGACCGCCCACCTGCTCGGCCGCGAGGTCGATCAGGCCGTCGGCCCTCACGTCGTCCTCCCGCCCGGTCTCACCCACTCCCCGCGCGGCGGCGCTGGAAACCGCCCCCGCCCGTAGACGCACTGCCCCCGGAGGAACGTCTGGCGCACCATCCCCCGGAGCGCCTTGCCGGCGTACGGCGTGATCGGGTGGCGGTGATGCAAGCGGGAGGGATCCACCGTGTACCGGGCGTCCGGATCCCAGATGACCAGGTCGGCATCATACCCGGGGGCGATGGAGCCTTTGCGGTGCCCGAGGGCCGCCAGGCGGGCCGGATGAGCCGCCAGCCAGCGTGCCAGATCACCGATCCCGCGACCTCGCGCTGCCGCCGCGGTCCAGGTGGCGGAGAGCAGCAGTTCGAGCGAGGCGACCCCGCCCCAGGCCGCCAGGAAGTCGCCCGACTCGAGGCGCTTGAGCGCCGGAGGGGCGGGGGAGTGG
>DATLXT010000003.1:0-3903 GCA_035575475.1 Gemmatimonadales bacterium
GGCCGTGGCGCACGGGCGACCGGTGGCGGCGGGGGCGGGGGGAGCGGGCGAAGGGGAAAACGTCGCGTTGTTCGCCGGCGGGCGCCTCGTGGCCGTGGCAGTGCGCGCGGGCGATTTCCTCAAACCGCGGGTGGTGGTGGCCGAGTCATGAGCGGTGCGGGGACGGTGGTCACGGTCGGTACCTTCGACGGGATACACCGCGGGCATCAGGCCGTGCTGGCGGAGATCGTGCGCCGCGCCCGCGCCCGCGGGCTCCTGAGCCTGCTGGTGACCTTCGAGCCCCATCCGCTGGAGGTGGTGAATCCGCCGGCGGCGCCCAAGCTCCTGACGCTGGCGGACGAAAAGCGCGAGATTCTGGCGCAGACCGAGCTCGACCGCCTCGCGATCTTGCGGTTCACGCCGGCGCTGGCCCGGCTCGAGCCCGTGGACTTCGTGCGGGACGTGCTGCGGGCTCGCTACGGGATGGAGGAGCTGGTCCTCGGCTATGACCACGGGTTCGGGCGGGGACGGTCGGGAGACGTGGGCCTGGTGCGCGAGCTGGCGGCGCGGGAGGGGTTCGCCGTGGACGTGGTGGACGCGGTGCGGGACGGCGACCAGCCGATCTCGTCCACGCTCATCCGGACGGCCGTGGCGCACGGGGATCTCGAGGCTGCGGCCCGCTGGCTGGGCCGCCGCTACAGCCTGCTGGGACGGGTCGAGCCCGGAGCGGGCCGGGGCCGGACGCTGGGGGTCCCGACCATCAATCTGGCGGCGCCGGATCCGCGGAAGCTTCTGCCGCCCGACGGGGTATACGCCGTGCGCGTGCACTGGCAAGGGGGATGCTGGGGCGGGATGATGAATCAGGGGCCGCGCCCCACGTTCGGGGTGGGCGCCCGCGCCCTGGAAATCCACCTGTTCGAGTTCGCCGGCGAGCTGTACGGCGAGACGGTCCGGGTGGAATGGGTCCGCCGCCTCCGCGACATCCGGACGTTTCCTTCGCGGCAGGCGCTGGTCGAGCAGTTGGTGCGCGACGCCCGGGCGGCGCGCGAGAGTCTCAACCGGTAGAGGCGCGATGAAAGCCATTCGCTGGCGACTGTTCTGGATCGGCGCACTCGCGGCGCTCGCGATCTACTCGCTGGTGCCGCGCAACGTGAAGATTCGGGTCTATGATCCGGCCACCGGCCAGATGCGGGACACCACCGTGCGTCGGGTGCCCATCAACCTGGGGCTGGACCTGCGGGGCGGGATTCACCTGGCCCTCGAAGTGGACGAGTCCAAGGGCCCGGTGGCCGACTGCCGGGACGCCATCCGCCGGGCCGAGCGGGTGGTGCGCACCCGGATCGACGAGTTCGGGACCACGGAGCCGGTGGTGCAGGTGGTGGGCGAGTGTCGCCTGATCGTGGAGCTGCCGGGGGAGCAGGACCCGGCCCGGGCCAAGCAGATCGTCCAGCGCACCGCCTTCCTGGAGTTTCGCATCACCGACACGCGGCAGCTGTTCGCCGCGGCGCTCCCGGCCATCGATCGGGCCCTGCGCGAGGCGGGTGTCCGGGCGCCGCAGGCGGCGGCCCCGGTGAGCGCCGTGGCCCAGCTGTTCGGCGACACCGCCAAGGCGGCGCAGGATTCCGCGGCCGAGGCGGGGACGCCCGGGCCGCTCTCCGCCCTGCTTTTCCAGGGGCAGGTCCCCGGCGAGTTCCTGGTGCTGGAGGAGCAGGTGGCGCTGGTGGACAGCCTTCGCGCGCTCCCCGCGTTCCAGCGCGCCATGCCGCGGGGGATCGACCTCTTCTGGGACGCGCAGGTGCGGTCGGTGGGCGGGCGGGCCTATCGCGCGCTCTACGCCGTGGAGTCGCGGGCCATCATCACCGGCGAGGAGCTCCAGCGGGCCGCCCCCCAGCGCGATCCGGTGACCAACAACGTGGAGGTGCAGTTCACCCTCACCCGGCGGGGCGCCCGCCGGTTCGCCGACGCCACCGGACGCAACGTGGGCAACTATCTGGCCATCATCCTCGACGGGCGGGTGCAGGGCCAGCCGCCCGTGATCCGCGATCGCATCGGCGCCCAGGGCCGCATCGAGATGCCCGGGAAACCGCTGGAGGAGGCCAACGACCTGGCGCTGGTGCTGCGCGCCGGCGCGCTGCCGGCCCCGCTCCAGATCGTGGAGGAGCGGACCATCGGCGGCACGCTGGGCCCGGACTCGGTCCGCGACGGCATCGAGGCCTCGCTCTTCGCGGTCGGATTCGTCCTGCTGGTGATGGTCACCTACTACCGCGTCGCCGGCGTGCTGGCGGTGGCGGCGCTGGCGCTGTACGTGCTCTACGCGCTGGGCGGGCTGGCCTCGTTCGGATTCACCCTCACGCTCCCCGGGCTCGCCGGCTTCGCGCTCTCCATCGGCATGGCGGTGGACGCCAACGTGCTGATCTTCGAGCGGATCCGGGAAGAGCTCCAGGCCGGGAAGTCGGTGCGCCTGGCGGTGGACGAGGGGTTCAAGCACGCCATGAGCGCGATCATCGACTCCAACGTCACCACCGCCCTCACCGCGCTCATTCTCTATCTCGTGGGGACCGGGCCGGTGCAGGGCTTCGCCATCACCCTGATCATCGGCATCCTGGCCTCCATGCTCTCGGCCGTCTTCGTCACCCGCACGTTCTTCCTGATCTGGTTGCAGCGGCGACCGGCCATGACCACCCTGAGCATCTGATGATCCGACTCTTCGCGCACGCGCACTACGACTTCATCGGCCTGCGGCGGTGGGCCTACCTGCTCACCGGCGTGTTCGTGGTCCCCGGCCTGGTGCTGCTGGCGGTGCGGGGCTTCACCTACAGCATCGAATTCACCGGCGGCACCCTGGTGCAGATCCGCACCGCGGAGCCCGCGGCGGTGGCCGACCTGCGGGCCGCCCTCCGCGCCGGCGGCCTGCCCGGGGCCGAGATTCAGACCTTCGGGTCATCGCAGGATTTCGTGGTCCGGGCCCGGCTGGCGGGCGAGACCGCAGACCAGAGCGTCGAGGCGGTGGCGCGGGCCGTGCGCTCGGCCCTGGATCAGGGGCTCGGCGCGGGGCGCTACCAGATCGTGCGCACCGAGGCGGTGGGCCCCAAGGTGGGCCGCGAGCTCCAGGAAAAGGCCCTCATCGCCATCCTCTTCAGCTTCCTCACCACGCTGGTCTATCTGGCGTTCCGGTTCGAGTGGCGGTTCGGCCTCGCGGCGGTGCTGGCCACGGCGCATGACATCCTGGCCACCCTGGCCTTCATCCGGTACCTCGATCTCGAGGTGAGCCTCGTGGTGGTGGCGGCGGTGCTGACGGTCGTGGGGTACTCCCTCAACGACACCATCGTCATCTTCGACCGGGTCCGCGAAAACCTCCGGAAATACCGCCGCCAGAACCTCCCCGAGATCCTGAATCTCTCGGTGAACGAGACCCTCCCCCGGACCATCCTCACCGGCGGCACCACGCTGGCCACCGCCCTGACCCTCGCCTTCCTGGCGGGCGAGGTGATCAAGCCGTTCGCCCTGGTGCTGGCCTTCGGGATCGTGGTGGGCACGTTCTCCTCGATCTACGTGGCCTCGCCCATCCTGCTCTGGATCGAGCGGCGCTGGCCGGGGCAGGACGTCCGGGGCGCGCGGCTCCTGCGGACCACGCCGGAGCCCTCGGCGCGCCCGCCCGGCGCCGCGGCCGCGGAAGCGCGACCCCGGGCGACGGTTTAGCGGTGCTGGTGGACGCCCACTGCCATCTGGCCGACCGGGCGTTCGACCAGGACCGCGACGCCGTGCTGGCGCGGGCCCGCGCCGCGGGCGTGACCCACGTGGTGGTGATCGGCGAGTCGGTCGAAGGCAGCACCCGGGCCCTCGCCCTGGCCCGCGCCGTCGCCGGTCTCTCGGCCACGGCGGGGGTGCACCCGCACGAGGCGCGTACCTGGGGGGCCGGCGCCG
>DATLXT010000004.1:0-6891 GCA_035575475.1 Gemmatimonadales bacterium
GTCCTGCTCTGGCTCGGCCTGGTTGTGGGCGGCTACTGGCCCGCTCCGGCGTGGCTGGCCCGGCTCCTCGGCTTTTGAAAAGCGAGCGGGCGTGAGCGCGGTCGGCGTCGGGGTGGACCTGGTGGAGGTGGAGCGGGTACGGCGGATGCTGGTGGAGAAGGGGGCGCACGTGTTCGATCGCCTGCTGACGCCGGCCGAGGCGGCGTATTGCCGCAGCCGCGCGGATCCCTCCGAGCACGTGGCCGTCCGCCTCGCCGCCAAGGAAGCGGTCTACAAGGCGCTCCAGGGAACCGACGCGGCCCGGGGCATCGGGTGGCGCGACATCGAGGTGGTCCGTGCCCCCGACGGGCGCCCCGCCGTGAGGCTCACGGGACCGGCAGCAGCCCGGGCCGGCGAGCTGGCGGTTCGGCAGGTCCTGCTCTCGCTCTCGCACACCCATCAAGCGGCGGTCGCGGTCGCCGTTCTAGTCACCGGCTGAGCCGTCAGCTTGTATTCCCGATAGCGCCACTCTAGTTTTTGCTGCAAGACTCTTTGAGAGCGATTCTCATCTACCTCCCGCGTCTTGCCTGCCTGAGCCTGCTGATCGGTCTCGCCAGCCCCTTGGCAAGCCAGGTCACCGATTCCCTCAGCGTGGCGCGGCGAGTAGCCGCGGCCGCCACCCTGGCCGCCCAGGAGTACGCCCTGGGGGTGGTGCCGGAGGGAGGCCGCATCCGGCTCCCCGAGGAAGTCGGGGAGGCCAGGCTGTTCATCGACCAGGCCCGTCTCGACGTCGGCTATCTGCCGGCTGGTGTTCGCGGCTCGGCCGATTCCAGCCTCGCCCGAATGGCTGAACTCCTCGACCGGTTGGCTCCGCCGACGGAGGTCGAGGCGCTGGCGAGCGGCCTGGTTGGCCGCTTGGCGGCGGCGGTCGGCGGCGCGCTGGAGGTTCTGCCCACCAGGCCGCCCTCGCTCGAACGCGGGTCCGTGGTCTATCGCGAGCAGTGCGCGGCCTGTCATGGCGATGCCGGGCGGGGCGACGGGCCCAAGGCCGCCACGCTCGAAGGGCCGCCCCCCGCCGACCTGACGGATGCGACCCTGATGGCGGGGACGTCTCCGGTGGATGTGTTCCGCCGGGTGACGATCGGGGTTCCAGGGACGGCCATGCCGGAATTCGAGGAGACCCTCTCGCGGGAAGACCGTTGGGCCGTCACGGCGTACGTGATGACGCTCTCCGGGGGCTCCGGTCTGGTGCACGCGCGTCAGGGGGCTTCCCCGGGCGAGGTTTTCGCCGCGGTGCGGCGCCAGGTGGATTCGGCCGTCGCGTTGCGGTCGGAGCGGCTGGCGTTCGACGCCTATCTCACCTTCGAGCGGATCGAGACGGAGGTGCGGGCCAAGGCTCCCGGCCTGGCTGGCGAGCTCGAAGCCGCGTTCGGCTGGTTGCGCGGGCGAGTGGCATCGGCCGACGCGGCGGAGCGGCGTGCCATCGCGGCGCGCCTGTTGGCGGGACTGGAACGAGCCGAGCGGGTGGTGGCGGATCGGGGGTCGGGGGGAACCCTCTTCGCGCAGTCGCTGGTGCTGATGTTGCGCGAGGGGTTCGAAGCCATCCTGATCATCGGCGCGCTCATGGCGTTTCTGGCGCGGGCCGGCGCGTCGGAGCGCCGGCGGGAGGTGGCGATGGGCGCTTGGGCCGCGGTGGCCGCGAGCATCGCGACCTGGGGCTTGGTGGAGCTGTTGTTCCACGTGACGCCCGCCCACCGCGAGGCGATCGAAGGCTTCACCATGTTGCTCGCGATGGCCGTCTTGTTCTACGTGAGCTACTGGCTGCTCTCCAAGATCGAGGTCACGCGCTGGACGGCGTTCGTGCGCGGCAAGGTGGAGGCCGCGATTTCGACGGGCTCCGGCCTGGCGCTCGCCGCCGTGGCGTTCCTGGCCGTGTACCGGGAGGGCTTCGAGACGATTCTCTTCTACCAGGCCCTGCTCGGCTCGGCGGGGGGCCAGGGGGCGGGCCTGATCGCGGCGGGCGCGGGGGCGGGGGCGATCCTCTTGGTCGGCGTCTACGTCGCGGTGAATTACTTCGGCCTGCGGCTTCCCCTCAGGCCGTTCTTCGCGGTCACCAGCGCGGTGCTCTACTATATGGCCTTCGTCTTCGCGGGGAAGGGCGTGGCGGAACTCCAGGCCGCGGGCCACGTCAAGCTCACCCCGCTCGCGGGGGCCCCGCGGTTTCCGCTCCTCGGTATTTACCCGACGCTCGAGTCGCTGGCGCTCCAGGGAGTGCTGCTGGTGCTGGCGGGCGGGGCGCTGGCGTGGCTGTTCCTGAAGTCCGCAGCCGCCCGTCAGGCGGTGGTCGCCGATCGGCCTCCAGCCGTCAGCGATCGCTCGTCGTCCCCTGCGCCTTCGCCGGCGGGTGAGAGCTGACGGTAGATGGCTCGCGCCACCGATACAGGAGGTAGCTCCCCACCACAACCAACCCGATGCTCGTGGCCTGCGCCAGGGTGAATGAGCCCAACAGCCGATCGTCTTTGGCGCGCACGAACTCGATCAGGAACCGCTCCGCGCCGGCCAGCACCAGGTAGCAGCCGAAGAGCCAGCCGGTCCCATGCCGGTGCGCACGGTGCCGCCACAGCCAGGTGAACGCCAGGAACATCAACAGCGTTTCGTAGATCTGCGTGGGGTGCACTGCCACGACCTGGGCCGGGTCCGTGCCCGGCGGGAACGACGCGCCCATCTGGCTGAGGTGGGTCACCGTGGTGGGCGGGAGCCCCTGGGGAAACTTCATGGCCCAGGGCAGGGTGGTGGGAACCCCGTAGTCGTCGTTGACCAGGAAGCACCCCACCCGTCCCAGGGCGTAACCCAGGGCCAGCGGCGCGGCGCAGAGATCCATGGTGAGGCGGGCCGGCACGCGCTTGAGATAGCCGGCCGTGAGCACGCCCGCCGCGCCACCCAGGAACCCCCCGTACCAGACGAAGCCGCCCCGCTGGAACAGGCTCGACAGGTCGCCGGCCAGCGCGACGTACCAGAGCTTCGCGCCCACCAGCCCCCCGATGACCGCGCCCACCACGACGTCAGCCGCGTAGTCCTCGCCCATTCCGCGGCGCCGGAGGTCGAGCTGGATGGCCCACCCGGCCATGAGGAAGGCGACCATCATCATCAGGCCGTATCCCGTCAGCGAGAGCGGGCCGAGCTGAAGAGCGAAGGGATACACGGTCATAGTGGACGCCGCGCGGTGCGCGGTGCGGGGTGCGCGAGGGTGGCCGGTTCCAGTCCGGGGAACGGCAGATCCGCCCGGGCGTCCAGCGTCCAGTCGCTGCGCTCGCCGCGGGCCAGCCGGAACCAGCCGGCGCGCGCGATCATGGCGGCGTTGTCGGCGTTGAGGCGTGGGCTCGCGACCGCCACCCGCGCCGCGCCGCGCAGCCGATCGGCCGCCAGCTCGGCCAGGGTGCGGGAGCAGGCCACGCCGCCGCCCAGGACGGCGGTGCGATACCCCGTCAGCCGGACCGCCCGTTCGAGCTTGGTCACGAGCACCTCCAGCACGGCGTCCTGGAACCCCCGGGCGAGGTGCGGCCGGTCGCGCTCCAGGTCGTCGGAGGCACGCGCCGCGTGGAGAACGGCGGTCTTGAGACCGCTGAACGAGAACTCGAAGCCCTCCTCCAGCATGGGACGCGGGAAGCGGAATCGCGTGGGGTCGCCCTCCCGGGCCAGGCGCTCGATGGCCGGCCCGCCCGGGTACCCCAGGCCGAGGAGCGTGGCCACCTTGTCGAACGCCTCGCCGGCGGCGTCGTCGCGAGTCTGGCCCAGCAAACGATAGTGTCCCCACTCGGGGACGTCGAGGAGAAGGGTGTGACCGCCCGAGACCAGCAGGGCGATGAAGGGCGGGGCGAGCTGCGGGTCCTCCAGGGCTGGGGCGAAGACGTGCCCCTCCATATGGTGCACGCCGATCAAGGCCCGGTCGCCCGCATAGGCCAGGGCCTTGGCGTATACCACGCCCACCAGCAGGGCGCCGGCGAGTCCCGGACCCGCCGTCACCGCCACCGCGTCCACGGCGCTCAAGCCCAGCCCCGCCTCGGCCAGTGCGCGGTCCACCACGGCCGGCAGGGCTGCCAGGTGGGCCCGGCTCGCCAGTTCGGGAACCACGCCGCCGAATACCTTGTGGATGTCCTGCGACAAGATGACCAGGCTGGCCAGCTCCGGGACGCCGCCCCGCCCCCCGGCCCGCCCGCCGACCAGCACCGCGGCCGAGGTCTCGTCGCAGGAAGTCTCGATACCGAGGACGACGTCAGCCACGCCGGCCGGTCCGCCGTTGGAGCGCCACGGAGTCGGGCACGGCCCGCGCGGTCAGGCCCCGCGGGACCACGACCGTGAGGCGGGCGTAGCTCCCCGACGTGGCGGCCCCGCGCAGGGACGCCACCACGCGGATGCTGTCGCGCGTCAGCCGGGTCACGATCTCCTCCGGACCCCGCACCGCGACCGACACCCGCGAGGGATTCACCACGAAACCGGTCAGCGCGCCGGCCCCGGTCTCCACCGGGATGCCCGCGAACGAACGTTCGGCCAGCGCGCCCACGTTGCCCGAGATCTCGACCTCCTTGGGAATGACCCGCACGATCCCCAGCGCCGCCGTGTCCACGGGCACGGTCCGCACGAAGGGCCCGGTCACCCCGGAGAGCTGCACCGGCACGGTGGTGACGGACTCGATGCTCGCCAGCATCTCGTCGGGTCCCACCACCCGGGCGATGGCCGGCGTGAGCGAAAGCCCGCCCTGCAAGACGTACCCCGATTCGGCCACGACTTCGACCCGCGGAACGATGCGGACTTCCTTGCGGGCGACCGCGTCGAGCAGCAGCTCGATCTCGCGGGGCGCGATGTCGTCCACCCGCACGTCGATCCCGCGCGGGATCTGCACGTCGCCCGGCTGGAGCCGGACGGTCCAGACCGCCCCGGCCAGCGTATCGGGCACGGCCCGCTTGATCACGGGCGGGAAGGCCCGAAGCTTCATCAGCTCGCTCCCGCGCCCGCTGATCTGGACCGCTACGGTAGGGGCCTTGGAAGCGAGCGCTCGGCCCGGCGGCAAGTCGACGGCCAGCTTGAGCTGGAAGAGCTGGGTGGTGGGTTGCTGGGCCGCCACCGCCACGTAGAGCATCAGGGCCAGGAACACAGCCACCAGCTTGATGGGCCAGTTCCGGGTGACCAGCTGGCCGAGCTTACCGGGCATCGAGCAAGCGCTGGATCAGGGTTTCGGTCACCGGTCCGTCCCATTGCCGCGCGCCGATCTCCTTCTTCACGATGACGCCGTGCCGGTCAATGACGAAACTTTCGGGGACCCCGGTGGTCTGGTAGAGCTGCTGGATCCGGCCGGACTGGTCGTGCAGGACGTCGAAGGTCAGCCCCATCTCCCGCACGAAGTCCTCCACCACGGTCTCGTCGTCTTTGTCCACGCTCACCGCCACGACCCGGAAGTCGGTCCCGGCGAACCGCTGGTGAAGGCGTTGCATGGACGGCATCTCGATGCGGCAGGGGTGACACCAGGTCGCCCAGACGTTCAGGAGGACCACCTTGCCGCGATAGCGCTCGAGCGAGACCACGCTGTCGGTCGCGATGTCCCGCGCGCGGAACTCGGGCGCTCGGGATCCCGGCTCCACCAGGTTCAGCTGGGGCCGGATCTTGGCGGCGAAGGCCAGGCCGGCGCCCAGGAGGGCCAGGACGGCCCCGGTCAGGATCCACTGTTTCCGGATTTCGCTCATACTGTCACCATACACCGACGGCGCAGTTCGCGCACCTCCTGGGCCGGATCGGCGCTGGTGAAGATCGCGTTGCCGGCCACGAACGTATCGGCGCCGGCCGCGTGGGCCCGGCCGATGGTGTCCAGGGTGATCCCGCCGTCCACCTCCAGCCAGCTCCGCGAGCCGTGCGCGCGGAGCAGGGCCCGGGCCCGCCGGATCTTGTCGTCGGAGTGCGGCAGGTAGGTCTGGCCGCCGAACCCCGGATTGACGGTCATGATGAGCAACAGATCGAGGTCGCGCACCAGCTCCTCCACCAGCGCGAGGGGCGACCCGGGGTTGAGCGCGACGCCGGCGAACAGCCCCCGGGCCTTGATGGCGTCGAGCTGCCGCTGGGCGTGAACGGTGGCCTCGGGATGGAAGGTGAGCACCGAGGCGCCCGCATCGGCCATGGGCGCGATGTACCGCTCGGGCTCCAGCACCATGAGGTGCACGTCCACCGGCTTATCGGTGAGCTTGCGGAGGGCCGCCACCATGCCGGCGCCAAAGGTGAGGTTGGGTACGAACCGGCCGTCCATCACGTCCACGTGCAGCCAGTCCGCGCCGCCCTCGAGCACCTGGGCCACCTGTTCCGCCAGCCGCACCAGGTCCGCGCTCAGCACGCTGGGCGCGATGCGTACCTCGTTCGGGCTCATTGCGGGCTCCGCGCCACCACGATATCCACCACGGCGCCGGAGGCGGCCAGGGTGCCGGCCGCGGGCCGCTGCGCCACCACGATACCGGGCGGCGCGTCGGCGGTCCGCTGGCGGGTCACGGCGCCCAGACGCAGCCCCTCGAGTTCCAGACGGGCTCGGGCGTCCGGGGTGGTCAGCCCCAGCAGGTCCGGCACGCTGATGGTGGGGGCGCCCCGGCTCACCACCAGGGTGACCCCGCCTCCCGGCGCCAGAATCGCGCCCGGCCCGGGACGCGACAGCAGGACCACGCCCCGCGGCGAGGGCGCCTGAAGCGACTCCACCTGGCTCACCGCCAGCCCGGCTGCGGCGATCAGTCGCTGGGCCAGCTCGCCGTCGAACCCCGCCACGTCGGGCACCGGAATCTTGGGCGGCCCGGCGCTCACCACCAGGGTCACGCTCGCCTTCTCCGGCGCGATCACGCCGGGCGGGGGGTCCTGCCAAATGACCGTGCCCTGCGCCGCCGT
>DATLXT010000005.1:0-2062 GCA_035575475.1 Gemmatimonadales bacterium
CGGCCTCGTTGACGATGTTCGACAGCTCCGCGCCCGAGAGCCCCGGCGTGGCCCGGGCGATGCGCTCGAGGTCCACGTCGGGCGCCAGCGGGATCTTGCGGGTGTGGACCCGCAGGATCTGCTCCCGCCCCTTCACGTCCGGCATGTCCACCACGATCTGGCGGTCGAAGCGCCCGGGCCGGAGCAGCGCCGGGTCCAGGATGTCGGGCCGGTTGGTGGCGGCGAGCAGGATCACGCCGTCGTTCGATTCGAAACCGTCCATCTCGACCAGCAGCTGGTTCAGCGTCTGCTCGCGCTCGTCGTGCCCGCCGCCCAGCCCGGCCCCGCGGTGCCGGCCCACCGCGTCGATCTCGTCAATGAAGATGATGCACGGCGCGTGCGCCTTCCCCTGCTCGAACAGGTCGCGCACCCGCGAAGCCCCCACCCCCACGAACATCTCGACGAAGTCCGAGCCCGACATCGAGAAGAACGGGCGCCCGGCCTCGCCCGCCACCGCCTTGGCCAGCAGGGTCTTGCCGGTGCCCGGCGGGCCCACCAGCAGCGCCCCCTTGGGCAACCGCCCGCCCAGCCGCTGGAACTTCTGCGGGTCCCTCAGGAACTCGATGATCTCCTGGAGCTCGAGCTTGGCCTCGTCGCACCCGGCCACGTCGGCGAAGGTGACCTTGGGCGTGTCGCCGGTGAGCAGCTTGGCACGCGACTTCCCGAACGCGAAGGCGCGGTTGCCGCCCTGCTGCATCTGGCGCAGCATGAAGATGATCAGCCCCAGGAAGAACAGGTACGGCAGGAGGCTGAACAGGAACACGCCGAACGACTGCTTGTTCTCCCGGGCGCTGACCTCGACGCCCCGCTCCCGGAGCTGCGCCACCCAGGCATCGCTGGCCTCGAAGGGCAACAAGGTCCGAAAGCGCTCGTACTTTCGCCGGCCCACCGTGACGCTCTGCCGGAACTGCCCCTTCACCTCCTGGCGCTCCGTGATCTCGACCGCCGTGACGTTCCCCCGGTCCAGCTCCTCGGCGAAGCGGGTGTAGCTCACCTCGGCGACCTCCTCGCGCCGGCCGGAGGCGAACTGCACCAGCGCCACCACGCCCACGGTGACCAGCGCGAGGAAGGACAGCGTCCGGAGCATGCGGCCCCAGTTGAACTCCGGCCCAGGCGGGGGCACGCGGTTGGCCATTTAGGTCAGGCTCGCGATGTAGGGCAGATGCCGAAAGTTCTCCGCATGATCCAAGCCGTATCCCACCAGGAAATCGGGAGGCGCGTCGAAGCCCACGAACCGCGGCTCCAGCTCGAGGTGCGGCGCCAGATGCTTGTGGAGCAGCGCGCAGATCTCGAGACTCCGCGGCCCCCGGGCCCGCAGCAGCGCGACCAGCCGGTTGAGAGTCTTCCCGGTGTCCACGATGTCCTCGACCAGGAGGATGTGCTTCCCCCCGAGCTGGGTTTCCGGGTCGTAGAGCAGACGGACCTCGCCGCTCGAGGCCGTCCCGGCGCCGTAGCTCGCCGCCACCAGAAAATCCACCTGGAGCGGCCGCTCGATGCGCCGAACCAGGTCGCTCAGGAAGATGAAGCTCCCCTTCAGGAGCCCCAGCACGAGCAGATCGCCGTCGGGGTAGGCGGCGGTGATCTCCCGGCCCAACTCGCGCACCCGCCGCTGGATCGCCGGTTCATCGAACACCACCCGGGCCAGCTCGCGTCCCCCGGTCTGCTTCAGGCTCTCGGCCCTCGGTAACATCCACCCGCACCGCCCGGGTTCCAGGGCGCGGCAGCTCGACCTCACCGCGACAGATGCCCGGCACCCACAGAATGGTTTCGCCGCGGGCCAGAACGGGATACCGCGCCCGCTGGCTTCGCGGCACTCGCGCCTCCATCAGGAGCCGCCGCACTGCCCGCCGTCCCACACCCCCCAACGGCCGGACCCGATCACCCGCGCGGGGCGCGCGCACCGCCCACCCCACCCCGCTCACCCAGGTGGTCCAGCCGCCTCGCACCAGCCGCCGGGGCGTCCGCGCCGGACGCCACGCCACCCGGAAGCCTCCGAACGCCACCGCACCCCGCTCCCCTTCCG
>DATLXT010000006.1:0-3924 GCA_035575475.1 Gemmatimonadales bacterium
AGCCGCCGCACGCCCCACAGCCGCTCCAGCCCCTGCCGGTCCACCGCGGTGGCGACGTAGCTCGTGTGATCCTTCAACCCCCGCACGGCGTCGCCCACCACTCCCCGGGCGGCCGCGCCGGTCTCCCGCTCGAACTCGACCAGCAAGAGGCAGGCCAGGCCCGCCGGCAGGTCCGCCCCCGCCTCGCGCACCGGGTCCAGCAGCGTGGCGTCGAGCAGCTCCACGGCGGAGGGATTCAGGGCCAAGAGGAAGGGCACCGCCTCCGAGAGCGCCTCGAGCGACCCGAATCCCAGCGCCGTGCCGGCCAGGTCCGGGGGAATCGGGTCGAGCCGCCACTCGACCGCCGTCACGAAGCCCAGGGTGCCCTCGGCGCCGATCCAGAGGTCCACTTCGTCGCCCGACTCCGCGAACGCGTCCAGGGCGTACCCGCTCGAGTTCTTGCGGGTGCGGGGGAAGCGCCGCTCCACCAGCTCCCGTTCGGCGGCGGAGAGATGCCAGGGACCCGGGCTCCCGGCGCCGCGTGCCAACCGCCGCGGGATCCCGTCGGCGCCGATCACCTCGACGGCCTCGACCCAGCGCCGCACACTGCCGTGGCGGACCGAGCGCGGCCCGGCGGCGTTGGTCGAGACCATGCCGCCCGCCGTGGCGAAGGCGCCCGACGACGGGTCGGGTGGGAGGCGGAGGCCGTAGGCCTGGGCGGCGCTGGTGAGAGCGGCCCAGGTCACCGAGGCGCCGGTCCGGGCGCGCCGGCGCTCGGGGTCCACCGAGAGCTCCCGGAATCCGCGGCTCAGATCCACCACCACGTGCCGGCCCACGTTGTGTCCCGGCATCCCGCTGCCCGCGCCGCGGGGGATGAGCGGGGTACCGGTTTCCCGGGACCAGGACACCAGCCGCCGCAGGTCGTCCGCCCCCTGGGGCAGGGCCACGGCGGCCGGGACGATGCGGTAAATTCCGGCGCCTTCGGCGTAGGCGGCGCGGAGCCGGAGGTCGGTGGAGACGAAGGATGGGGCGGTCATGCCTTGACATCCCTCCCGGCCGCCACGATGCTTTCCGCCTCATGACGGCTCCGCCCGCCGCTCCTCCCGCTCCGCCCGCGTCCCCTCCGCGGGCCCAGCTCATTCACATCGAAACCGATCGGCGGCTCGGGCACGAGTGGGACGAATGGGACGGCCGGCCACTCCCCAACGGCGGCGATTTCTCGGCGCCGCCCCGCCTCTACTTCGGCTTCGCGGCGCTGGCCCTGGTCACGCTCCTGGGGAGCGCGGCGGCCGTACTCTATCTGGTCGTTCCCCGCATCGCCAGCCTCTGGCCGCCCGGCCCCGCGACACTGTGGTGGGCCCTGGGGGGCGCGGCCGGTGTCGCCTGGCTCTGGTACGGCCTCCTGCTGGCGTCGTTCTACTCGGGCAGGAACCTCCTGCCCGAGAAGCTGCTCGAACGCGGCCCGTTCCTGCGGCTCATGAATGCCGCGTCGTTCCTGGCGCGAGGGTTTGCCAAGCGGGACTGGGTGGAGCATGCCGCGATCGACGTCTATAACGCCCTGCACGAGCGGCGGGCACGGACGGTGGGCCGCGGCGAGCTGCTGGTCCTCATCCCGCGGTGTCTCTCGAAGCAGGCGCTGGACGGGGTGCTGGCGATCGCCGGGCGCTACGACGTGCCGGTCTTCGTGGCCACCCGCGGCCAGCTGGCCCGCCGGGTGATCCGCGAGCGGCGGCCCCGGGCCGTCGTGGCGGTCGCCTGCGAGCGCGACATGATGACCGGCCTGCGCGACGTGGCGGGCACGCTCCCGGTGCTGGGCCTTACCATGCGGCTCCCCAACGGACCCTGCCGCGACGCGTCGCTCGACCTGGCGCAGATGGAGCGCTGGGTCGCGGGGTGGATAGCCGGCTAGCTCCGCCCCGGCGGCACCCCGAACCGCTCTTTCATCTCGGCCATCAGGCGCTCCGCCACGGCGCGACCCTCGTGGCCCTCGGGCACCAGCACCTCGAGATCCCGCGGCGTTCGCGAGGGATCGTACACCGGCCGATACACCGCCTCGACCACGATTCGGGTTGCGCCCGGAACGTCCGGATCGAGCCAGCAGCGCAGGCGGAACGTGCGGGCGAGATTCGGGACGTCGCGCTCGGTGCTGAACGACCGCTTGTTCTCGGGGTCGTACCACGCGGTCACCAGGTAGCCGTCCAGCGGCTCCGCGTGATCGATCCGAAAGCCCCGGGCCTCGAGCCAGGTCCGGAGCGCGGGTACCACCCGCTCCCGGGGAGCGTCCACGTACGCCACCGGGGCGTCGGGCAAGGGGACGAAGGGCGGACGGGTGGTGTAGGGGTTGCACCCCGTCGCGACTAGCGCCACCCCGATGCGGAATGCGGAATGGGGGATGCGGAATGAGCGGGCGACGCCGCTGTTCGGCTCCCCCCGCTCCGCACTCCGTTCAGTGCTCATGCGGCGGGGTGCCGGGGGCGTGCTGGTGGGCGCCGGACGGGGGCGGAGCGGCGGAGTCGGCCTGGGGGAGCAGCACGCCGCGGTCGATCAATTCGTCGCGCAGCTTCTCGCTGGACACCCCGGCGGCGTGGTCGAAGACCAGCTGCCCGCCCACGTTCGCGGCCAGCAGCAGGGTGCCGAGCCCGACGATGCTCAGCGCCCGGAGCACCCACTCTTCGGCGGCACGCCGTCCCACCCGGCGCCAGAGCTTCCAGCCCAGCACCACGGTGAAGATCCCCATCGTCACGTAGCCCAGGAGCTCGTGGCGCTCCATCAGCTCGTGGATCGCTTCCCCGTGCTCGATACTCTCCTCGGCCAGATTCCCCGCGACCACGGCCGCCCAGCCGCCCACCACGCCGGCCCAGAGCGTCCAGAGGCCGGCCCAGGCGAGCGATTCGCGCCGCCGGAGCCAGGCGGCGAGATCGAAGAGCACCGCGACCACGAGCAGGGCGGCGGGAAGGTCGTTCAGCGCGGCGTGCAGACGTGCGGCGTCGTACATGCGGACCTCGACGAGTAGGGCGTGGTCAGGGAGGGGACCGGAGACTAGAGCCCGAGATCGCTCACCGCCGGCGGGGTCGTGCTGTAGTCGTAGAACCCCTTGCCGCTCTTCCGGCCGTGCAGCCCCGCGATCACCATCCGCTTGAGCAACGGCGGCGGCGCGTACTTCTGCTCCCGGTACTCGGTGAACATGATCTCGGCGATCCGGTACGTGGTGTCGATACCCACCAGGTCGAGCAGGGTGAGCGGGCCCATGGGGTACCCGCATCCCAGCTGCATGGCCTTGTCGATGTCCGGAATGCTGGCCACCCGGCGCTCCACCGCCCGGATGGCGTCCAGGAGGTAGGGCACCAGCAGCAGGTTCACGATGAATCCGGCGTTGTCCTTGGCCGCGACCGTTTCCTTACCCAGCGAGCGGCCGAAGGCCACGGCGCGCTCGAAGGTCTCCTGCGACGTGGTCACCGCCCGCACCACCTCGACCAGCGGCATCAGGGGGACCGGATTGAAGAAATGCAGGCCCACGAATCGGTCCGGCCGCTTGGTGACCGCGGCCATGGCGGCGATCGTCAGGCTCGAGGTGTTGGAGGCGAAGATGGTCCCGGGCCCGCACAGGCCGTCGAGCTCCCGCCAGAGCGCGTTCTTGAGCTCCAGGTCTTCAGTGACCGCCTCGATGATCAGGTCGCAGTCCTTCAGGCCCGAGACCGCGGTCGTGAACGTCAGCCTCCCCAGCGCGGCGTCCCGGTCGGCGGGCCGGAGCTTCCCCTTCTCCACCAACTTGGCCAGCGACTTCTCGATCTCCGCGCGCCCGCGCTCCAGGATCTCCGCCGACACGTCGCGCACCAGGGTGTGGTACCCGGCGGTGGCCGCGACTTGGGCGATCCCGCGCCCCATCAGCCCGCACCCCAGAACGCCCACCTGCCGGATCTCGGTCATGCGCCTCTCCCGTCGAAC
>DATLXT010000007.1:0-3626 GCA_035575475.1 Gemmatimonadales bacterium
ACCCGCCCAGCGGCGACTTCAAGACCGCCACGCCGGTCTCGACCCCCTTCTGCTGCGCGCACTGCTCGCATAAGTGGAGCGTGACCTTGGAGTCGTGCTCCACCTGCGTGAGGTTGATGACCGCGTCACGTTCCTTGCAGTTGTCGCACAGCATCAGGGTATCGCGTCCACCGAGCCCACCGCGCTCAGCCGACCGTCCTCCAGCCAGAGAACCCGATCCGCCCGCCCCGCCAGCTGTCGGTTGTGCGTCACCAGCACCACCGCCGTCTCGTACTCCCGGGCGAGCCGGAAAAACAGCTCGTGCAGCCGCTCGCTGTTCGTGTGGTCGAGGTTGCCCGACGGCTCGTCCGCCAGCACCAGACCGGGGTCGTGCACCAGGGCCCGCGCCACCGCGCAGCGCTGCTGCTCCCCCCCGGACAGTTCCGCCGGGCGGTGCGTCATCCGCCCCGCCAGGCCCACCAACGACAGCACCTCCTCGGCCCGGGAGCGCGCCTGTCGCGGCTCCCACCCCGCGATCAGGAGGGGCATCATCACATTCTCGAGGGCGGAGAATTCCCGCAAGAGATGGTGGAACTGAAAGACAAACCCCAACTTACGATTGCGCAGCTCGGCCGTGCCGGCCGGGTCCAGATCGGCGTAGCGGGAGCCCTCGAGCCAGATGTCGCCCCCGGTGGGCCGGTCCAGCGCGCCCAGCAGGTGCAGCAGGGTGCTCTTGCCCGCCCCCGATGCGCCCACCACCGCCACGATCTCCCCCCGGTGCACCTCCAGGTCGAGACCCCGCAGGACCTCGAGCGGTTGGCCGTCGCCCGACCGGTAGACCTTGCGCAGGCCGCGCGCGGCGAGCAGGGCGTTCATTCGTAACGGATCGCGGCCACCGGCTCCAGCCGGCCGGCCTGGGTAGCGGGGTAGAGGGGCGCCAGGGTGGCCACCACCAGGCTCGCCACGACCACCGTCACCACGTCCAGGAGGGCGACCTGCACCGGGAGGTGGTCGATGAAATAGATCGAGGGGTCGATCCGGATCCAGTGCCCGCTGTCCACGGCGCGTCCCAGCAGAAGCCCCAGCCCGGAGCCCAGCGCCGTGCCGGCGAGACCGATCAAGACGCCCTGGGTCACGAAGATGCGCCGGATGGCGTCGCCCCGGAGTCCCATGGCTTGGAGGATCCCGATCTCCCGGGTCTTGTCGCGGACCACCATGGTGAGCATGCCGACCACGTTGAAGGCCGCCACCACGCAGATCAAGAACACCACAAATCCCATCGCCAGCTTCTCGAGCTTCAGCGCCGAGAACAGCGAAGCGTTCTGGGTCTGCCAATCGAGCGTGCGGTAGGGGTAGCCCAGGCGGGCCTCGAGGGCGTAGCCGAACTCCCGGGCGCCCCAGGGGTCGGCCAGGCGGACCTCGATGCCCGTGACCGCGGTGTCCAGGCCCGCGAAGCGCTGGGCTACCTCGCGCCGCAGGGCCACGTAGCTGTTGTCGTATTCGTACATGCCGGTCTCGAAGATCCCGGTGACCTCGAAGCGCCAGAACTGGGGCACGAAGGTCCCGAGGCCGGGGTTGAAGCGCGCGCCGGCGGGACTCACCAGCGTGACCACGGTCCCGGGTCGGACCGAGAGCTTCCCGGCCAGCCGGCTCCCCAGCGCGATGCCGCCCTCGACGTCGGACCGCTTGGGGTGGAAGCTCAGATCCCCCTGAACGAAGTGCCGGGGCAGACTGGTGACCGAGCGCGTGCCGGTGTCGGCGTCCACGCCGAGGACCATCACGCCCTCGGCGTAGTCGTGGCCGGACGAGAGGAGACCCTGAGTGATGACGAAGGGGGCGGCGGCGAGCACGCCGGGTTCGCGGCGCACCTCCTCCAGGACCCGGCGCCAGTCATCCAGCCGGAGGCCTTCCCCGTAGGTCAGGACGCGGAGGTGCGGGTTCGCGACCAGAATCTTCTCCCGCAGATCCTCCTGGAGGCCGTTCATGACGCCCAGGACGACCACCAGCGCCATGACCCCCACGGTCACCCCGCCCACGGCGATGACCGCGATGAAGGACAGGAGGCGGGAGGAGCGCCGGCTCGTGAGATAGCGAACCGCGATGCGGCGCTCCAGCGCCGACGGCCGGTGGCGCCACGCGAAGACCACGAGCCACCCGGCCGCCGCCGTGAGCAGCCCCCACACGCCGTAGGAGTCGAGCCAGGCGTTCATTCGGGCCGCAGCATGGGAAACAGGATCACGTCGCGAATGGAAGGCTGGTCGGCCAGCACCATCATCAGCCGGTCCACCCCCAGACCCACCCCGCCCGTCGGCGGCATGCCGTATTCGAGCGCCCGCAGGAAATCCTCGTCCAGCTGATGGGCCTCCGCGTCGCCCGCGGCCCGGAAGCGGGCCTGCTCCTCGAAGCGCCGCCGCTGTTCGTCGGGGTCGTTCAGCTCGCTGAAACTGTTCGCGATCTCGCGGCCCTGGATGAAGAGCTCCCACCGCTCGGCCCGCGTCGGGTCGCCCCGCTTGGGCTTGGCCAGCGGCGAGAGCGCGATCGGGTAGTCGAGCACGAAGGTGGGCTGCACCAGGGTGGGCTCGACGTAGGTCTTGAACACCTCGTCCACCAGTTTCGCGCCCGCGAGCTCGCCCGCGCCCTCGGCGCCGCGGCGCCGCAGGGCCGCCCGCAGGTCGTCGTCCGAGGCGCGAGCGAGGTCGAGCCCCGCGGTCTCCCGCACCAGCTGGTAGAAATCCGCCCGCGCGAACGGCCGGGCGAACGAGAGCGTGGCCCCGTGACGCTCGAGCGTGGTGGCGTCGAACAGCTCCCCCACCAGATCCGCCAGCATGGCTTCGGTGAGGACCAGCATGTCCTCATAGTCGGCGTAAGCCTCGTACCACTCGGCCATCGTGAACTCGGGGTTGTGGAAGCGCGACAGCCCCTCGTTCCGGAAGTCGTGGCCGATCTCGTACACCTTCTCCAGGCCGCCGACGATGCAACGCTTGAGATACAGCTCGTCGGCGATGCGAAGATAAAAGGTGGCGTCCAGCGCCTCGTAATAGGTCGTGAAGGGACGGGCCGCGGCGCCGCCGTAGAGGGGCTGGAGCACCGGCGTCTCCACCTCCAGGTATCCCCGGGCGTCGAGAAAACGGCGGATCCCGCTCACCACCCGCGCCCGCAGGCGGAACAGCTCCCGCACCTCGGGGTGCACCGCCAGGTCCGCATAGCGCTGCCGATACCGCAGCTCGGGATCGGACAACTCCCCGTGTCGCACCCCCTGCTCGTCTTCTTTCCCGAGCGGGAGCGGCCGCAGGGTCTTGGCCAGGAGGGTGAGCCGGTCCACCCACACCGTCACCTCCCCGGTCTTGGTGCGGAAGAGCTTGCCCTCGACGCCGATCACGTCGCCGAGGTCCAGGAGCCGCACCACCTCGTAGGCCGCGGCCCCCAGGTGGTCGGCCTTGAAGTAGACCTGGATGCGGCCTGACTGGTCGGCCAGGTGCCCGAAGGTGGCCCGGCCATGGGGCCGCAAGGCCACGAGCCGCCCGGCCAGGCGGTGGACCGTCTCGTCCCCCTCTCGCCAGCCCGCGACCGCCTCCCGCACCGAGGCCGTGCGCTCGAAGCGGTAGGCGTAGGGCAGCACGCCGAGACGCCGCAACGCCTCGAGCTTC
>DATLXT010000008.1:0-18829 GCA_035575475.1 Gemmatimonadales bacterium
GTTCGACGCGGTAGTCCCGCAGGGTTTCGAGCTCCAGCACCACCCGGACCACGTCGGGCCGGAACTGGGCGTAGCGCACGTTCACGATGCCGCCCCGGTTCTGCCCGTCGTAGAGCACGGTCGGGGCGGCGAGCCGGGCGCCGACCAGGTCGATCACCAGGCGGGCGGGCCCGGCCAGGGTGAAGTCCCGCACCTCGACCGCGCCCTGCAGATCGATGACCAGTTCGACCGTGCCGGCGCCGGGGAGCACGCTGACGGCCCGGACCTCGCCGTCCCGCCCAGACCCTCCCCCCGCCAGGGCACGGGGCGCCGCCGCCAGCGTCAGCAGGGCGGCGAGGGCTGCGATGCGCTTCATGGCGTCTCCTCCTGCCTCGCGAGCGCCAGGGTCTCCTGCCGCTCGTAGCCGAATTCCTGCACCGTGAATACCACCTCGCGCGGGCGGATCTGGGTCACCCGGAGCCGCCCCAGCACGTCGCCGGGCTTCGCGCGGTAGATCTTCTTGTTGGTGATGTCGCGGAGCACCGCCACGCTCCTGGCCGGGTACCGGCCGTCGTAGAGCACGCTCACGAGCTTCAGGTCCGAGAGCAGCGGCCGCACGTCGCCGGTGCGGAGCAGCGACAGGAAGGGATCCCGCCCGCCGCCTTCGTAGGAGAACACCTCGCGAACGAGCTGGGTCGGAGGCGCGGTGTCACGCCGCGCGGTGTCGGCCTGGGCCCCGAGCGCCGCGGGCGCCAGCCCGGCCACGAGCCAGAGGACGTCCCGCCTCACGGTCGGCTCCCGCCCGGCGCCGCGGGCGCGGGCGCCCGGGTCGGCGACTTGACGAACGTCCGGATCGTGAAGATGGCCTCCAGCAGGGCGCCGCTGGTGTCGTTCAGAAATCGCTGGGCCTGCTGGGCGGCCGGCCGCAGCACCAGCTCCTCGGGCACCACGATCCGCGGCAGGCTGGCCACGTCGGACAGGAACTCGCCCACCTGATCGTAGCGCCCGTAAACCTCGAGGCGGTACTTGTAGGTGTCGAACGGCGCCCCGGGCTCCACCGACAACGGCTGGATCCGCCCGATCGTGATCCCTCGCACCTTCGAGCGGTTGGACACGTCGTCGATGAGCGTGGGCACCTCGTTCTTCTCGGGCACCAGCTGACGCATGATCGCGAGCATCCCGCCATAGGAGCGCACCTGACGCTCCACCTCGTCCTTGGAACCCTTGGCCAGCTCGGCTTTGGCCAGGCGGACGATGCTGTCGATGGTATCGAGCTGCGCCCGGACGGCGACGATCTCCTGTCGCACCGGCTGCACCAGATAGGTCCACGTCGCGTAGACGCCGGCCAGCGCCAGCATGGTGATGAGCAGGAAGACCTGCGATCGCCGGTCCGTGGGGAGGCCGAGGGCCATGGCGCTACCTCACCGACTGGGCCAGCGGCACGGTGCGGATGTAGATCGAGTCCGCCTGCCGGTACCGCACGGTCAGGTTGAATTCGGTCACGGGCCGGTCGGCCTCGATGCGGGTGAGCGACTGCGCCGGCGTCACATCGGTGAGCCACGGCGAGTTCGCGAGCTGCCGCAGGAAGGTCGTATAGGCCTGGATGTCCACGGTGCGGCCGGTGATGGAGACCCGGACGTCGCGGGTGCCCAGCGTGTCCACCACCGCCGCCGCCGGCGCCCCGGCGGGGGCCGGGCTCGCGCCCGCCGCCGGGGTGGCGTTGGAAATGTCCACCAGCCAGGTATAGGGCGGCAGGGCCTTGGCGATCTGGTCGAGGATGTGAGGCCACACGTAGCGGTCGGCGTCGATCCCGCGAATGACCCCGATCTCCGCGATCAGGGAATCACGCAGCCGCTCGGCGCGGCGCAATTCCGCGATGTAGGCGTCGAAGCGGCGTTTCTCGGCCTTGGCCGCGGCCAGGCGCGCGTCCAGGGCCACCAGCTGGCCGCGCTGGAGGAGATAGAAGGCCCCCGCCCCGCCCAGCACCACCGTCGCCCCGACCGCCGCGATGAGCCAGGGATCCTTGATCTGCGCCAGCAACCCGCGGAAGTCGGGGAGGGCCAGCTTGAACCCCGGGCCCCGCGGCGCCTTCTTCTTGCCGGGCAGGAGGTTGACTTCGATCATCAGGCGCGCCTCAGCGCCAGGCCCACCGACAGCATCAGCAGGGGGGCGATTTCATCCACCGCCACCATCTCGAACACGCTGTCCTTGACCCGCAGGCCTTGCAGCGGGTTGGCCACCTCCACCGGGATGCGCAGCCGGTTGGCGAGCACCTCGTTCAGCCCGGGAATCCGAGCGCCTCCACCCGAGGTGTAGACCCGAGCCAGGCCGCCCGCCCCCCGAGCCGCAGTGGCCAGGAAGGCGGCCGCCCGCTCCACCCCCACCGCGATCTCTTCGCCGTGCGCCTCCACGTACCCCTGGAGATCCGGGCTCTGCTGGCGCCCCTGGATCACCTGCTCGGAATCCTCGGCCGAGAGCCCCTTCTCGCGTTGGAGGTCCTCCCGGAAGCGGCGGGTCCCCACCGACAGGTCCCGGGTGAGCACCGGAACGCCGTCTTCCAGGATGTTCACGTTGGTCACCTCGTGGCCCACGTTCACCAGGCCTACGATCCCCTGCATCGCGTCGGGGTGATTCACCTCGAAGGCGTTGTGGATGGCGAAGGCGTCCACGTCGATCACCGCCGGCGTGAGACCCGCCTCGCCCAGGAGGGACATCCGGCTCTCGATCAGCTCCCGCTTGGCCGCCACCAGCAGCACGTTCATCTGGAGCCCCTCGGCGTCGGGGTCCAGGATCTGGAAGTCCAGCTCCACGTTGGCCATGTCGAACGGCACGTGCTGCTCGGCTTCCCAGCGGATCACTTCCCGGGCGTCGGTTTCTTTCATTCGATCCATCTGGATCTTCTTGACGATGACGTCCCGGCCGCCCACCGCCGTGACCACGCTCCGCTGCTTGACCCCGGCCGCCGAGAAGAGCCCTCGAATCGCCTCCGCCACGATGCCGGGGTCCATGACCTCCCCCTCGACGATGGCATCGGCAGCGACCTCGGTGGTCGCGACCTTGGTCACCTGAGGCTCCGAGCCGCCGTGGTCTATGACCACGAGCTTGATGATGCCGGACCCCACATCCAGGCCGACCGAGGTTTTTTTGCCGCCCAGGAACCCAAATAGGGCCATACGCCTAAGGGTTAAATGAAAACATGAAGGGGCGAGGGCAAACTACAGTAAGCCCCGCCCCTTACCCTGTCAAGTCTCGAAGCTACTTGAGGCCAAGCTACCAAATGATTTGCCTATCGCAACTTAAGCCGATTCAGTTCAGTGCCATGAAGCTCCGGGACCGCATCATCGCGCCCAGCCCCGTCCACTCTAAGGCTTGGATAATCGCGCACTTAGAGTAGTTCAGGGTGGCGTTCCCCGAGATGTTGTTGAGCTCGATGTCCACGTTCTGGGCCATGACCGCGCCCCAGAAGTGGGCCACGGAGGTACCACCGCCCGAGGTCCGCAGGCGCCCTTTCACGATGACGACCCCAAAGAACTCGTAGGATCCTTGCACCCACAGGTCCCCGTCCACCAGGAGAACCCCCTGCCCTTGCACGTTGTTCAGGGTTACGTCCCCCGCGATGTGGATGATGGGGAAGTAGTTCCCGCACGCCCCGGCGCGGTTGAGCCCGTCGCCCCAGTTGGTCTTCACGGTGCGGTCACACTGTCCGGTTGGTGTCGTCACCGGCGCGGTGCTCAGGTTCTGGCTCCCCACGAACCGGATGTTGGCTCGGTTGGCGAGGTCAGCGTAGGTGACGTCGCCGAACACGTTGAACGTGCTGTCGGCCACCGTGGGGTCCTTGAGGACCGGGGGGTCGCCTTCGACATAGGCGTTGCCGCTGGTGTTCACCGTCCCGGTGGGCGCCATGCGGATGCCCGCCTTGGTGGTGTCGGGCGGGGCGCAGGTGGTCCAGCTGGGGTTCGGGATCTGGTCGGTGCCGTCCACCGCCGCGTTCCCCGACAGGGTCACGTTGCCCTGGGTGGTGAGCGAGGCGTGAGCCGGGATCTGGAGCGGGCGGATCCGGGCCAGGATGCCGAGCCGGCTGCGCCCGCCGCCCCCGCGGCGGCGGAAGGCCAGACTGCCCGAGCGGGTCGTGGTGTCGCTCCCGGTGAGGTCGAACAAGTACAGGTTCCGGTTGAGTTTGAACACGTACCCGGTGTACCAGCCCCGAGCGCCGTAGGAGCGGTTGCCCAGCTTGACGGTGTCGGTCGGGTAGAAGCGGCGGGCGTTGAAGGAATCCGTGTTCCACTGCCGCATGAATTCCGGGGCCACGGCTTCGGCGATGCCGAACGATTGGCCCAGGCGATACTGATTCTCACCCACCCGCTGCTCCTGGGTGCCGAGGAACAGGGCGCCCGCCACCAGCGCGCCCACCACGACGAGCGCGAAGATCGCGACCGCCAGCGCCATGCCCCGTTCGTTCCGCCAGACCTGCCGCATTAGAACCTCCGGTTGTTTCGCAGGGCGACCCGGGTGACAATGCTGTCCACCGGCGTAGCCAACCCGCCCCCGGTGCCGCTCCGCTGAATCGGTTTCGGCGTGCGCGCCCGAACTCGAATCTCGATCAAGGCCACGCTCGCCGGTGTGGCCGTGACCACGCCGTTGGCGTCGAAGTACGCAAACGTGAGCCCGCCGCTCCCCGACAACGGCCCCACCAGGGGCTGGATGCCGGACCAGGCGTTGGTCGCCGGGCTGAAGACGTCGAGCCCCAGATACCACAGGTTGTCCGTCGGCGACTGGTAGAGCGCGTAGCGGACCGCCTGGAATCCCCGCATGGGCCCGCCGCGGGGGATCGCTCCTGCCCGGTTGAGCATGCCGGCCGGCGGAGGGTTCTGAAGATCCACCTGGAAAGCGATGCCGCTCGAGCCGTTGGGGCAGGGGGCGGCGGCGGGCGAGGGGAGACTGCGGACCCGCCCGGGCCACCAGGCGTCGTCGTTGCGGCTCCCCTCGTCGCCCTCGTAGTACAGCAAGACCGAGTCACCGCCCTCGATGGGCGGCCCGTTGTGCAGGCCCTGGAAGACGATCACCGGGAGCCCGCTGAGGAGCCCGCCCAGGATGGGCTCCTGACACAGGACACCGAACTGCCGCATGGCGCGCATCCGGATGTCGGTGGCGCTCAGGGCGTAGATGTCGCCTTCGCTGGCCGCCAGCTCCCGGAACTCGGCCGGGAGGATGGTCGCCGCCGCGCGGATGTTCTGTTGCAACTCGATCCGCTGGGTTTGCGCGTGGTACATCCGCTGGTTGCTCACCAGCACGCGGTAGATCCCCACGGTGACGATGCCCAGAAGGACCAGCGCCACCAACAGCTCGATGAGGGTGAACCCTCGACGCCCTACTGGATGCATGAGATCGTGGTCTCCGTGACGTCGGTGCGGGACCGGCCGGCCGCCGTGACGTAGGTGGTGGACAGGGTGAGGCGGTAGGTCCGGTTGCCGAGATCGGTCCACCCCCACGTCGTTCGGGCGACGCGCTGCGAGCCCCGGAAGAGGTCGGCCGAGCCGGGATTGCGGACGGCGCAGGCGCGCAGCCGTTGCTCCTCGAGGTTGCGCTGCGTGAACGCCGCCGCCACCGCCGAGCGCTGGCCCCGGGCGATCATGCGCGTCACCAGGGCGGCCGTGGTCATGAGGCCCAGCAGCCCCACGGTGAGCACGACGATCGCGATGATGACCTCGACCACCGTGAAGCCCCCCTCGCTCCTGGTCGTCATGGATAAATCACCTTCCCGACAGGGTTCACTACCACGGAGTCCCGTTCGACTTCGCCCTTGGTGCGGATCTTGATCGTGGTCGCCACCAGCTGTTGCCGCAGGCCCCGGGCGTCGTAGTTGATCGAATCGCGGCCGATGGCGTAGAACCGGTGGTTCCACTGCGCTTCCGTCCATACCGGCCCCGCCAGCGTGTCTCGCGCGGTGGGCGCAGCACCCGGCCGGGTGCTGCACGCGGTGACCCACACCCGGGAGTTGGGCCCCGACACGAAGTGCACCGCCGAGCGGCACCCTCGCGCCACGGCCGAGTTGCGCGCCAGGGCGAGGTAGCTCACCAGCGCCGCCCGCATGTCGCGACGGTTCTGCTTCTCCAGCGCGTCCTTGAGTCGCGGGAACCCGATGGTCGCGATGATGCCGATCAGGACCACGACGATCACCATTTCGATGGCGCTGAAGCCCCGATTGCTCATGGACACCCCCCTCGGTCCTCACCCATTACAGGTTCCGTGCCCTGGCGTAACACACTGTCACATAATGAGATAGCTTGACGGAGGGGCCCGGGGAGGCACTGCAAACCGCCACGGCAGTGCAAGGTTCTGCACTAGCCGATCCCCAGGCGCTCCAGCTTGTAAAACAGGGTTCGCAGGCTCACCCCCAGGCGGTCGGCGGCAGCCCGTCGGTTCCCGCCGGTCGCCGCCAGCGCCGCCGTG
The DNA here is from genome assembly GCA_035575475.1 of Gemmatimonadales bacterium. Classification (GTDB taxonomy): domain Bacteria; phylum Gemmatimonadota; class Gemmatimonadetes; order Gemmatimonadales; family GWC2-71-9; genus DATLXT01. The sequence goes on from DATLXT010000008.1 coordinate 6,430, forward strand.
ATGGCTTCTCGCTCGGCCCGCTCCACGGCGTCGCGCAGGGCCCCCCGGCCGGGGAGGTCCCCACCCGCCTGCCCCCGCTCCCCGGAGGCGGAGCCGGCGAGCGAGCGGGTGAGGTCCGCCGGCTCCAGCACTTCCTGATCCGATAGTACCGCCGCCCGCTCGATGGCGTGGGCCAGCTCCCGCACGTTCCCCGGCCAGGGCTGCTCCTCGAGCCAGGCGATGGCCGCCTCCGAGAGCACCACTCGCCGGCCCAGCCGGCTCGAGAGCGTGGCTGCGAAGTGGCGGGCCAGGGGCGCGATATCCTCCGGCCGCTCGGCGAGGGGCGGCAGCGCGATCGCCACCACGTTGAGCCGGTAGAACAGGTCCTCGCGGAATCGCCCCGCCCGCGTCTCCGCCGCCAAGTTTTTGGCCGTCGCCGCGAGCACCCGCACGTCCACCCGCCGGGTCCGCTGGTCCCCGATCCGCCGGATCTCGCCCTCCTGTAGCACCCGGAGCAGCTTGGCCTGGAGCTGGAGCGGCAGCTCGCCGATCTCGTCGAGAAAGAGGGTGCCCCCCTCGGCCTGCTCGAAGAGGCCGGGCTTGTCCGCCGTGGCGCCGGTGAAGGCGCCGCGCACGTGCCCGAACAGCTCGGACTCGAGCAGGTTCTCGGGAATGGCGGCGCAATTCACGGCCACGAAGGCCTCGCGCGCCCGGGGGCTCGCGTGGTGAATGGCCCGGGCGATCACTTCCTTGCCGGTGCCGCTCTCGCCGGTGATGAGGACGGTGGTCCGGTGTTCCGCCACCCGCGCCACCACCTCGAGCGCCTCGCGCATCACCCGGCTCTGCGCGATGATCGCCCGCTCGGCGGGGCTGCTGGCCAGCTGGGCCCGCAGGCCCGCCACCGCGCGGCGCAGGCGCTCCCGCTCCTCGGCCTTCTTGAGGGTGAGCACCACCTCGTCGGGCCGAAACGGCTTGGGGATGTAGTCGTAGGCGCCTTCCTTCATGGCCGCCAGCGCCGCGTCTTCCCGCCCGTAGGCGCTCATCATGATGACCAGCCCATCTCCCCCGCTCTCGCGATAGCGCCGCAGGAACTCCAGGCCGTCCATCTCGGGCATCCGGACGTCGCAGAGGATCAGGTCGAACCGCTCCGCCAGGGCGCGCTCCAGCCCGCGGCGACCCTCGCTCTCGGCCGCGACCTCGTAGCCCGCGCCCGAGAGCAGCAGACCCAGGGACTGACGCAGGCCGGGCTCGTCGTCGATGATCAGGACGCGGGTCATGCCGCTCCGGGGAGCGCGGGGAAGAACACCTTGAACGCCGCCCCCCCCTCTCGCGCCCGGTCCACCCACACCAGCCCGCCCATCTCGAAGACCGCCCGCTCCACGATCGCGAGGCCCAGGCCGGTGCCGCGACCGGGATCCTTGGTGGTGTAGAACGGCTCGAAGACCTTCTCCCGGTCCTCGGGCGCTACCCCCGGGCCCGAATCGGCCACGAAGAGGAGCACGCCGGGCGACCCTGCCGGAAAATCGGGACGACCGGGCCGGCGAGCGGCGGCCGAATCGCCGCGGGGAAAGAGCGTCCAGCGAGGGTCGCTGGCGCGGCGGGGCGGCGCCCGGCCGGGCTCGTAGGCCCAGCGGCGCACGCCCACCACCACGTCGCCCCCGGGAGCCGCGTCCACCGCGTTCAAAACCAGGTTCACGAGGGCCTGTTCCAGCGCGTGCGCCCGGCCCAGGATGCGCGGCACCCGCTCGTCCAGGTCCAGCCGGGCCCGTACCCGCTTCAGGGCACCCTGGCCGCGCAGCAGATCGAAGGCGCCCTGGGCCACGGCCACCGGGTCCACCGGCTGGAGCGCCTCGTCGTGCGGCCGCGAGTAGTCCAGGAGACTCCGCACGATCCGGTCAATCCGGTCAACCTCCCGAGTGATCCCGTCGGTGACCTCGGGATCCGAGCCGCGCCGGCGCAGGACCTCGACGTAGGTGCCGATGGCGCCCAGGGGGTTGCCCACCTCGTGGGCGATCCCTGCCGCCAGCCGGCCCACGCTCGCCAGCTTCTCGGCCCGCACCAGATGCCCCTGGGCGTCGAGGAGGTGATCGGTCATCCGGTTCAGCCGCTCCCCCAGGACTGAGAAGTCCCGGGTCTCCGCCTCGGGCGCCCGCGCGGCGAGATCGCCCGCCGCCACCGCGTCGGCCACCGCCATGAGGCGCTGGAGGGGGCGCAGGACATGGCGCCGCACCAGGTAGCTCCCGAACACGATGAAGATCGCGACGTCGAGCAGAACGATGAGCAGCACCACGGGGAACAGCCGGTCCGGCCCCAGCTCCGGAGCCAGGACCCCGACCAGCAGAATGGTGCCCACGCCGAGCAGCAGGGCCGCAGCGGCAAGGAAGGCCAGGTTGAACAGCAGCTCCGTTCGCAGCGACGGCTTGGCGCGCGAGCTCATCCAGCGTGCAAGAATATGCACGGCCGGCGGGGAATGCAAAAACCGGGAGAAAAAAACCGAGCGGCGAGCTTCCGCCCGCCGCTCGGCCCTACCTCAAGCCCGAAGGCTTACTGGCACTTCGGCTCGCCTTCCTTGTTGGCCGGCGCGAGCGGGGTCGTGCCCACGTAAATCGCGCAGGTCTTGGTCGTGGTGGTGTGGCTGACCCACGCCGTGAAGCCGTCGGCGGTCAGGGCGATGGTCGGACCCACCACGCCGCTGGTCACCGCAAAGGCAGTGCCCAGGTCCGTGGTGTACTTCACCGAGTCGGCGAAGTACGCCTCCTCGGCGGTCACGAGGTTCCGGAGATCCGACTTCATCGAAGCCAGATACGCCTTCTCCTTCGTGTTGGCGAACTTCGGAATCGCGATGGCGGCCAGAATGCCGATGATCACCACCACGATCAGAAGCTCGATCAGGGTGAAGCCCTTGCGGTTCATTACCTAACCTCCCTCACTGGTGTCTAGGACGCGAAAAAATGCGGAGACTGAAACGCCCCACTGCCTCGTGAGCAAAGACCATGCCCTGCACCGGCATCATGGCCATAACCTATTGTCGCGAAAGGCGTTGGGTGCTGCGACCCGGCCCTCGCCCCGGTGCGTGACGGGGGTCTAAAGCCCCGCGTTTTGCAACTCACCGTGCCGCTCGCAAGGAGTCCACAACTCGTTGCAGCACAGCACGATACCAGCCAAGCTCCGAACCGTGCCGGGCCACCGCCGTATCGGCCAGCGCCGCTGCCCGATCCAGCCGCTCTCGCTCCAACCATAACAGGAACTCGGCCCGCAACGCCACTCGCTCCTCGGGGAGCCGCTCGCGGGCGCGGGCCAAGAGCGACGCCACCTCGACCGTATCCCCCAGGGAGAGCAGATACAACGCGCGCGCCGCCGCGAGGTGAGGGTCGGCGGGAAAGAGCGAGTCGGCCCGCTGGTACTCCCGCCGCGCTCCCACGGTGTCCCCCATTCCCGCGAGCACGGCCGCCGCGGACGCGTGGGCCCGGTAGGACTCGGGATGCTCCTCGAGCAGCGTGGTGAGAAAGGTCTTGTTATCGCGCCACACCGGCAGCCGATCGAGCGAGCGCCACCCGAGCAGCAGGCACAACGCCACGAGCAGACCCCCCGCCGCGCGCCTCCGCCCGCGGTCCCAGGCGCTACCCATCGCCACGCCCACCGCCGCGGCCGGCACCAGCACCGGGAGGTAGAGGGCTCGCTCCGCCAGCACCACTCCCGAGGGAAAGAGCAGGTTCGATGACGGCAGATAGGCCAGCGCCGCCACCATCAGCGCCCAGGCGACCGCGGGCCCGCGCCGCCGGAGGAGCCACGCCCCCGCGCCTACCGCCAGCAGGGTGACGGCGCCGAGGAGTACCGGCAGGGTCGCGCCCTCGGGAAGCGGAATCACCTGCGGGTTGTAGTCGGCCGACAGATCCACCGGCCACACCAGCAGCGTGGCGCCTCGCCAGGCCGCGGAGAACGCGAGGCCAAGCCGCTCCGGAACGCTCGCGCCCACGAACGGCGGGGCGACCGCCGCCAGGGCGGGGCGCCCCACCTCGAACCAGAGGCCCAGGTAACCGGCGGTGAGACCGAGGGCGCCGAGGTAAAAACCGGCGGGATATCGTGGCCGCCCGCCCGACTCCAGCCAGTCATCGAGCAGGATCGCGACACCGGCGATGACGCCGTGCTCTTTGGAAAGCATCGCCAGCCCCGCGCAGAGGAGCGCGGCGATCCACCAGCGGCGGCGCGCCAGCAACACCGCCCCGAGGACGCCCGCCCCCGCGAGGAGGTCGGCGCGCCCCACCAGGCCCGCTACCGCTTCGACGTGCACCGGATGCAGGCCGAAGATCAACCCGGCCGCGAGGGCGCCGGGGTGGGGCAGCCATCGGGCCAGGACCAGCGTCACCAGGACCGTGACCAGGCCGTGCCAGAGGGCGTTCATGAGATGGAGCCACCCCGCCCGTCCTCCCGAGAGCTGCCAGTCCACGGCGAAGGACAGGACGGTGAGCGGGCGATACAACCCCGCCTCCGAGGGCGGTGGCCAGTAAGGATCGTCGAACGCCCGGAGGGCCGCGGAGACCGAATGGGCGGCGGGGTTCGCCGCGACGATGGCCCGGTCGTCCTGCACGAACCCGTAGCGGGCGGTGGGCAGGTAGAGCGCCACGGCGGCCGCAAACACTAGGCCCAGGCGTCTCACCGGGCTTCGATCCGCCGGGCCAGCCCCAGCAGCCACTCGGCCGTGGCCCGGTCGCCGCGGGAATAGGCCGCCCGGGCCTGGACCCGATAGAGGTTGGTGCACCGGGTGCACCAGCGATCGCCCAGGGCCAGCAGGCTGTCCGCCAGCGCCGGCCGTCCCAGCGTGAACGCCGCGTCGGCCGCCGCCACGTAAACGGCGGCGTCGCGATCGTAGATCGCGATCGCGCGCCGCAAGGCCTCCAGGGCGCGATCCGGGTGCCGCGCCGAGAGCAGCAATCCCCCGCTGCGGGAGAAGCTGCGGTAGGAGCGGGGCGAGTCATCCAGCATGCTCTCGGTCAGGGTGACGTCATTCCGCCACACCGGCACCCGCAGCGCGGTGCGAAGCCCTCCCGCCAGCACCAGCACCGCGAGGAGTGGGAACAGCCGCCGGGCGGGCCAGTCGCGCCACCAGCCGCCGAGCGCGAGGACCAGTCCCGCCGACGGCAGGTAGAGGGTCCGCTCCGCCACCAGGATGCCGACCGGGATCAGCAGGTTCGCGACCGGGAGATACGCCAGGCCCACCCACCCCAGTCCCAACGCCTCCACCCGGCGCCTCGTGCGCCAGGCCCAGACGACGACCGCCAGCCACGCCCCGAACACGAGCAGGCCGAGAACGAATCGCCCGTCCGCCACCGAGCGCACGATGGTGCGCTCGACGGGCGAGTAGTCGGCGCGCAGAGTGAGCGGGAAGACCAGCAGCCGCGCCACGTCCGCCAGGGCGGCGACCGCCGTGAGCCGCATCGCCACCGGCCCCTCGCCCACGAACACGGGGGCGACCTCGTGGAGCCGGGTGTAGGGGTGGAGCACCGCCCAGCGCAGGGCGAGGTACCCCGCGCCCACCGCCGTCCAGGCCAGGATGAAACCGCCGAGCTGGCGGCGGGTGGGGGGGGCAAACCCGAGGACCCACGCCCAGGCGACGAGCCCGGGGGCCACAGCCGCGTTCTCCTTGCAGAGGAGTCCCGCGGCCAGGGCCGCCGCGCTCCAGCCCGCGCTCCGTCGCTCCAGCGCCGCGTAGACCGCGAGCAGGGTGAAGAGCGCGGCCATGAGCTCGGCCCGTCCGACGACGTTGGCCACCGCCTCGACGTGCACCGGATGGACCGCGAACAGCAGTCCCGCCACCAGGGCGGCGGAGTCTCCCGCCCAGCGCCGGGCCAGCGCCGCCACGGCCGCGCTCGCGCCCGCGTGCCACAGGAGGTTGACCGCGTGAAACCACACCGTGCTCGTGGTGAGCCAGTCCAGGGCGTAGGTGGCCACGGGCAGGGGTCGGTAGAGCTTGCCGCCCAGTTCGGGAGGCCAGTAGGGGCTCGCAAACGCGCGCCAGACCCCCTCGAGCGAGCGCACCAGAGGATTGGCGACGATGATGTAGAGATCGTCCATCGCGAAGCGGTTCCCCAGGGCGCCGAGGTAGGCCACGATCGCGCAGGCCGCCACGGCGGCGAGGACGGGCCTACGGCGCACGGCGCACCGCGTAGAGCCAGCGGCCCCCGGGCCAACCGCGAACCGGCACGAGCCACCCGGGGTAGGCCCCGATCAGAGCCCGCAGCTGCCGGGCCGAGGGAGACGCCGGGCTGGCCAGCACGACGTGCGTCACACCCTGGCGCTCGAGGTAGGCGCGATGCGCCGCCGGGGTCGGCTCCACCGTTTGGGAGCCGCGGTAGGAGTAGAGATACAGCGGCACCGCGCGCCGGCGGGTGTAGAGCCAGACCAGGGCCTCGTCGTCCGTGGCCAGCACGGCCTCCTCCGGGAGAATCCGCAGGGCCGGGACCAGTTCCTCGAAGTTCGTGGAGATGGCTCGCGCCGCGCCGGCCCACCACCGGCCCCGAAACCCGCGGACCTCGTAGAGTCCGTATCCCAGCAGGATGGCCCCGGTCACGAGAGCCACCGGGAGCCGAAGGGGCCGCCGGCGCCACAGCGCCGCAGCCCCCGCCGCCCAGGCGACGGCGATCCACGGGAGCACCACCCACAGGAACCGATCGGGCGGATAGGGCCAGACCGCGAGGATCAGGAAATAGCCGATGAGGGTGAGGCCCGCGCTGGAGCGCCGCGCGAGGACGACCATGCCCGTCCCGAGCACTCCCAGCCCGAGCGCGCCCAAAACCAGATAGGGTGCGGCCCCGGGCAGCCAGCCCAGGGTGATGGCGCCCAGGGGACGCAAGAGCTCGGGCACCGACCGCCCCAAGGCCGACACCCCGGCCTGCGCCAGGGCGTCGCCGTAGGTTCCGTAGTTCAGGGCCAGGGCCGGGTCAATGCCCGAGCGGTGGAGCAGGACCCAGGACCCCCAGAGCGCCGCGCCGATGGCGACCGGCATTCCCGCGCGAAGGGCGGGCCGCCATCCGGCCCGGCGCAGGATCAGGAGATACAGGACGATGCCCGCGCCGGCGGCGACCGCGATGGACCGGGTGAGCAGGGCCAGGGCCGCGGCCACCCCGGCCCGCCAGGGGCGGCCGTGGTCCGCCTGGGCTACGGCTGTGGCCAGGAGGACCGCGAACAAGGGCTCCGCGAAGAGCACCGCCTGGGTAGTGAGGAGGGGGATCGCGACCGCGCCGGCAGTCGCGGCCGCGGCTCCGAGCCACCAGGGGGCGCCGTCTTCCACCAGGCGGGCCCGGGTGACGTGCCAGGCCACGAGGCCCGCCGCCAGGGCGGCGAGCAGCAGGTTCGCCACCTTGGCCGCGAGCGCCGCCTGGGCCAGCGGCAACGAACCGAAGAAGGGCGCCAGGACAAGCGGATACAGCGGGGGGTAGTGCACGCCGGCGGGGGTGCCGGGAAGGTGGGGGTGCACGTACCCGTCTCCCTGGGCCAGGGCGAGGGCCAGGCCGGCGTAGAGCCCGTCGTCGTAGAATACCCCCACCAGGATGCGGTTGAGCGTCGGCACGCCGGCGGCCAGCGCCACCAGGGCGGCGGCCGTGCCGGCCCGGCGCGCGCGGCGCTCGAGATCTAGGACCGCCGCCAATCGCCCCGAGGCGGGAACAGGTTGTAGCGCAGGATGTGAAACAGGGCGGCCAGGCCGTCGCGCCAGGTGATCTTCTTCCCCTCGGCGTAGGTGCGGCCGCTGTAGGAGATGGGCATCTCCCAGATCCGGGCGCCGGCCTGCGCCAGCCGCGCCGTGATCTCGACTTCGAAGCCGAAGCGGTCGGCCGAGAGCGGCAACCGCTTGGCCAGGTCGGCCCGGACCAGCTTGTAGCAGGTCTCCATGTCCGTGAGGTTCAGGTTGGTGAACATGTTGGACAGGAGGGTGAGGAATCGGTTTCCGACGAAGTGCCAGAAGTAGAGGACCCGGTGCGGCCCGCCCTGGAACCGCGACCCGTAAACCGCGTCCGCCTTCCCGTCGCTGATCGGCTTGAGCAGGGTGGGCAGTTCGGCGGGGTCGTATTCCAGGTCGGCGTCCTGGACCACCACCACGTCCCCGGTGGCGGCCGCGATGCCGGCGCGGATGGCGGCGCCCTTGCCGGTGTTTTTCAGGTGATGGATCACCCGATCCACCCGTCCCTCGCGGTACAGCCGCTCGAGGATCTGTCCCGAGCCGTCGGTCGAGGCGTCGTTGACGGCGATGATCTCGGTTTGCAGCGGCACCCGGCGGATCCGGTTCACCACCTCCTCGATCGTTCCCGCTTCGTTGTATACCGGGACGAGCACCGAGAGCTTCATTCCGCCGCCGCCGGCTTCGGCGGGCTTTCGTAGCGGCTGAGCTTCCGGTACAGCGTCGACGGGTCGATGCCCAGGACTTCGGCGGCCCGGGTCTTGTTCCCCCCCTCGTTCTGCAAGACCCACGTGATGTAGGCCTGCTCGATGATGTCCAGGGTGGGGTTCTGGCGCGGGCGTTCGCTCACCAGGGGCTCGGGCTTCCGCTCGGTGACCTTCTCCGGAATGGCCGAGAGGGGGATGGTATCGCCCTTGGTGAGCACGACCGCCCGTTCCAGGGCGTTTTCCAGCTCCCGGACGTTCCCCGGCCAGTCGTAGGCCATGATGGCGGCTTCGGCCTCCTCGGACAGCCGCTTGGGCGGCTCTCCGTGCTCCTTGGCGATCCGCTCGAGGAACGCCTTGACGAAGATGGGGATGTCGTCCTTGCGCTCGCGCAGGGGCGGGAGGTGGATGGCGATCACGTTGAGCCGGTAATAGAGGTCGCTCCGGAACCGGCCCCGCTTCATGTCCTCCTCCAGATCCCGGTTCGTGGCCGCGACCAGGCGCACGTCCACCGGGATCGGCTCGGTGCCGCCCACCGGGATGGCTTCGCGCTCCTGCAACACGCGCAGCAGTTTCACCTGGGTGGCGGGCGACATTTCCCCGATCTCGTCGAGGAAGAAGGTTCCGCCGCGCGCCGCCGCGAAGAGCCCCTGCTTGTCGCGCACCGCGCCGGTGAACGACCCCTTGACGTGGCCGAACAGCTCGGACTCCAGAAGACTCTCGGGCAGGGCGCCGCAGTTGATCGAGAGGAACGGCCCGTCGCTCCGCGCCGACAGCTCGTGGATGTAGCGGGCGATCACTTCCTTGCCGGTGCCGGACTCTCCCTGGATGAGCACCGTGCTCTCGGTGGGCGCCACCTGCTCGGCGAGCCGCAAGACGTCCTGGAATTGGCGCGCCTTCCCCAGGGGCCGGACCAGCCCGGAGCGCTCCCGGCGGCGGATCTCCTGCTTCAGCTGCTTGTTCTCGGCGCGCAGGCGCCGGTGCTCGGCCGCCCGCCGGCAGATCGCCACCATGTCGTCGTTGGAGAAAGGCTTCTGGATGTAGTAGAACGCGCCCTGGTTCACCGCCTGGATCGCGGTCTGGAGCGAGCTGTGCGCGGTCATGAGGATGACCGGGGTCTCGGGGTCCTGCTCCCGGGCGGCGGTCAGGATGTCGATTCCGCCTACGCCCGGCATCTTCACGTCGGTGAGCACGATGTCGGGCGCGCTCGAGCGCAGCGCCTCGAGCCCCGCTTTGCCGCCCTGCACCGTGGTCACCTCGAAGCCTTCGTTCTTGAGCAGGATCCGGAGGGTGTCCAGGATGCCCTGCTCGTCGTCGATCACGAGGATCGTGGGTTGGGCGGTCATACCGGCCCCGCCCTGAAGCGCGGGCTCGGCGCGTCCGCGCCCTGAAGGCCGCGACCCACGGTGCCGCTCGGGGCCACGCCTCGCCGAGCCCGGGCTTCACCCCGGGAAATGCGATTCATGCCGCCTCCTCTTTCCTTCTCGCCGCCGGGAAGTAGATCCGAAACACCGTTCCCCGGCCCGGCGCGGTGTCCACCAGCACCAGACCGCGGTGGGCGTCCACCGCGCGCTGGACGATGGCGAGCCCCAGCCCGGTGCCGCCCACCCGCCCGCTCACGAACGGCTCGAAGAGGCGGCTTCGCACCGCTTCCGGAATGCCGGGGCCGTTATCGCGCACCTCGAGCGCCACCGGGTTTTCGAGCGTCGAGCCGGCCGGCACGTCGCCCGGCCCCGGGTGCCCGGTGCGAACCGTCACCCGGACGCCCGGCCCCGTCGCCTGCACCGCGTTCAGCACCAGGTTCGACACCACGCGGTGCAGGAGATCCTCGTCGCCTTCCATCGGGGTCGGTCCGCCCGCCAGGGCCAGCTCGGCGTCGGCCGGGCAGTCGGGGTGTTCCCGCACCAGCCGCAGGGCCGCCCGCGCCACCTCGTGGAGATCCAGCGGCCGGCATTCGGTCACCCGCACGCGCGAGAAATCGAGAAACTCCGATAGGAGGCGGGACAGCCGATCGCTCTCCCGCACGATGAGGCCCGCGAGGAACTTCTCGTCGGGATGCGAGCGCGCCGATCGCGCCAGCTGTTCGACCGACGATCGGATCGAGGCCAGCGGGTTCTTGATCTCGTGCGCCAGGCTGGACGAGAGCTCGGCCACGGCTTCCAGCCGCGCGGTCCGGAGGTGCAGCTCCTCGAGCCGCTTGGAGTCCGAAATGTCGGTGAAAATCGCGGTGACCCGGGGGGCCTCGCCCACCCGGGCCTCCAGGGTGGTGGTGGTCACGCCGATGGGAAAGCTCTTGTCGGTCCGGTGCACCGCGGCCTCCACCCGCATGGCCCGCACGCCCCGGCGAGCGGTCGCGGTGACCGCAGCCCAGAACTCGGGCGAGCGGCGGGCCAGCTCGGGCCCCAGGGGGCGCCCCAGCCACTCCACCGCCCGGAAGCCCAGGATTTCCTCGGCCGCGGGATTGGAGTAGAGCAGGCGGCCATCGCCGTCCACCGTCAGGACTCCGGTCCGGATGTTCCGGAGGACGTCGTCAGCCTCCAGCCGGAGCTGGCGCACTTCCGCGGCCAGCGCCTCCCGCTCGGCCCCCATGACCGAGACCCGGCTCGCGATGTAGGTCGTCACCCCCGCCACGGCGGCGAAGATGCCGAGCTGGATCCAGAGACCCGGACCCAGCGCGGTCCCATGGCCGAAAAAGACGTCGGCCAAGTACACCAGGCCGGCCAGCGCGGTCACCAGCGCCGCGCGGGCCGGCGGCATGAGCAGGGCGGTGACCGCGATGAGCAGGACGTAGAGACCCGCCAGGTCGCTCTCCGGCCCTCCGGTCATGTGGACCACCGCCGTGATCAGGGCCACGTCGTAGAGGGCCTGGAGGTAGAGGAACGTCGGGCCGGGCGGGCGGTGACGCACGTGGGTGCGCCAGTAAGAGGCGCCGGTGACCACCAGGGTCGCCAGCAGCACGATCGAAGCGACCAGGATGTCGAGCGGCGCAGCCACCCGGACCCGGAACGCCGCGGCCAAGTACAGCGCCACGGCGACGCTCATCCGCACCACGTACACCGCGCGGATCAACACCCCCGGGGCGGGGATCCCTGAGCCCTTCGCGGTACTACCCAGCCAGCGCAAAACGCCGCCCCCCGAGTCGGTGATAACTTCTTACAGAACAACGTGTTATCCGCACAGGACGCGGGTCCTGGCGAGGGGACTAGTATTGGGGATAGTGTGGCAGAATGCAAGAGACGGGCGGGGCGGAGAGGGCGTCTCCGCCCCATGACCGCGCCTTTATCCTACTGCACCGCGTTCACCATGTCGAAGATCGGCAGGTACATGGCGACCACCATGCCGCCCACGATGACGCCCAGCACCACGATCATCACCGGCTCCATGAGGGAGAGCAGCGTGGAGACGGCGGCGTCGACCTCGTCGTCGTAGAAGTCGGCGATCTTGGTGAGCATTTCGTCCAGGTTCCCGGTCTGCTCGCCCACCGCGATCATCGAGATCACCATGGGGGGGAAGACTTTGGATTTCTGGAGCGGGGCGGCGATGGTTTCGCCGCCGGCGATGGAGGAGCGCGACTCCATGACGGCGTTATGGATCACCATGTTGCCCGCGGTCCGGGCGGTGATCTCGAGGCCGTCGAGGATCGAGACGCCCGAGGAGATCAGGGTGCCCAGGGTGCGGGTGAAGCGCGACACCGCCGACTTGCGGATCACGTCCCCCAGCACCGGGAGGCGCAGCAGCAGGTGGTCGATCTGGAGCTTGCCGGCGGGCGTCTTGTAGTAGCGGTTGATCGAGAAGGCCATGAAGCCCAGGGCGCCCAGGATCAGCCACCAGAAGTTCTGGAGCAGGTCGCTCGCGCCGATCACGATCCGCGTGGGCAGGGGGAGCTCCAGGTTCACCGACGCGAACATGCTCTGGAACGTGGGGATCACGAAGATGAGCAGCACGGCGATGGCGATGGCGGCGACCGAGAGGATCACGCCCGGGTACACCATCGCGCCTTTGACCTTGCGGATGATGGCGTCGTTCTTTTCGAGGAACTGGGCCA
>DATLXT010000009.1:0-9682 GCA_035575475.1 Gemmatimonadales bacterium
TCGAATGCGGCTGGACCGGCCTGGTCCGGCGGGGCCTGCCGGTTCCCCCGGGCGTCCCGCTCTCCCATCTCCCCACCCCGCCTACCGGGGGGTGATCAGCCGCACCGCGCGCTCGTAGAAGAAGTAATCCCAGGCCCAGGAGAGCAGGACGAACAGCTTGTTGCGGAAGCCGATCAACTGGATGAGGTGGACCACGAGCCACACCACCCAGGCCATGAAGCCCTTGAACTGGATGCCCTTGATGTGCGCGACGGCGGCGTTGCGGCCGATGGTGGCCAGCTCGCCGGGGTTGCGATAGCGGAAGGCCTCGGGCGGCCGTCCGGCGATCAGCCGGCGGATGTTCCGGGCCGCGGTCTCGCCCTGCTGGATCGCCACCGGGGCCATCATGGGCAGCGGCTGGCCGTCGTGCTCCAGGTAGGCGGCGTCGCCGATGACGAACACTTCGGGGTGGCCGGGTACCTGGAGGGTGGGCTCCACCACGATCCGGCCCTGGCGCGCGGTGCGAAGCCCGTCGAGCCCCACGTGTACCGAGGCGGCCTGGGCCCCCGCGGCCCAGATCAGCGTGCGGGCTCGGATGACCTCCCCGCTCTTCAAGCGAACGTGCTCGCCGTCGAAATCGGTCACCGTGGCCCCGAACCGCACCTCGACGTGCTTGTGCCACAGCGTCTCGCCCGCCGCCACTCCCAGGCGCGCCGGCATGGCGGTGAGCAGCCGGTCCGCGGCTTCGAGCAGGAGCACCCGGGTCTCGTTGAGATTGAGGCGCGGGTAGTCTTTCACCAGGACCAGGCGGATGAGCTCCGCCAGCGACCCCGCCATTTCCACGCCGGTGGGGCCGCCGCCCACCACCACGAAGGTGAGATGGGCCCGCCGCTTCTCGGGGTCGGCTTCGAGCATGGCCTCCTCGAAATTGCGCAGCACCGCGTTGCGGATGCGCACCGCGTCGGCGATGTCTTTCAATCCGAAGCCGTGTCGCCGGATGCTCTCCAGTCCGAAGAAGTTGGTTTCGCTCCCGATGGCGAGGATCAGATAGTCGTAGCTCAACGGACCGGCCGAGGTGTCCAGGCGCCGCTCGGCGAGGTGGACGCCCGTGACCTCGGCCAGCCGGAACTCGAGGTTGCGCTGCCGGCGCAGGATGGCGCGCACCGGCCGCGCGATCTGCTCCGGCTCCACCCCCGCCGTGGCCACCTGGTAGAGCAGCGGCTGAAACAAGTGGTAGTTGTGCCGGTCCACCAGCACGACGTTGACGGGCGCGCGGCGCAGGGCCTTGGCGGCGCGCAGGCCGCCGAAGCCCGCGCCGACCACCACGACCGTGGGGCGCCGTGCGGTCATGGCCGCTGGTCCAGGCGCAGCAGCGTCTGGAGCAGGACGTTGGCGCCGCGTTCCACGTCCTCCGGCCGAGTGTATTCCCGCGGCGAATGGCTGATGCCCCCCACCGACGGCACGAAGATCATGCCGGCGGGGCAGATACGAGCCAGGTTCTGGGCATCGTGCCCCGCCCCGCTGGGGAGCAGGCGATGGGCGAGGCCGAGTCCGGTGGCCGCGTCGGCGATCGCGGCCCGCACCTCCGGGTGGGTCGGGGCCGGGGGATTCGTATGTTCCAGGACGTAGGCGAAGCTGGTGCCGTGGCGCGCCGCGATCGCCTCTGCCTCGGCGCGGATGCGGCCCCAGAGCATCTCGATCTTCCCCATCGAGAGGTCGCGCAGCTCCACGGTCAGGACCACTGCTCCCGGAATCACATTGGGGGCGCCCGGCTTCACCACCAGGCGGCCCACCGTCCCCACCTGCCGCCCCGGCTCGGCGCGCACGATCCGGTCCACCGCCAGGACCAGCTCGCTCGCGGCCAGGAGAGCGTTGCGCCGCTGGTCCATCGGGGTGGTGCCGGCGTGGTTGGCGAAGCCCTGGAGGGTGACGTCGTAGTGGTTGATCCCCACGATCCCTTCGACCACCCCGATCGGGGTGCCGCTGCGGTCGAGCACGCCCCCCTGCTCCACGTGCAGCTCGACGTAGGCCGCGAGCTCGCCGGGCCGGTGCACGGCGGCCGCCAATCGGCCGGGATCCCCGCCGATCCGGCGCAGCTTGTCGCCCAGGGGCACACCGTCGCGACCTGGGCGCCGCAGCTCATCGGCGGTGAGGTCGCCGATGAAGCCCCGGCTGCCGGTGAGCCCGCTTTCCTCGTCGGCCCAGATGGTCACGAGCAGGGGATGCCGGTTGCGGTAGCCCCGCTCCGCCAGCGTGTGGGCGACTTCGATGGCGGCCATCGCCCCCACGGCGCCGTCGTAGTTGCCCCCCTCGGGGACCGAATCGATGTGCGAGCCGAACGCCAGCGGTGCGAGCCCGGCGACCTGCCCCGGGCGCCGCCCCAGAATGTTGCCGACGGGGTCGGTGGTGATCTCGAGTCCCGCGTCCCGCAGCAACCGCCGGGCGAACGCCCGGCCGGCCAGGTCGGCCTCGCTGAACGCCACGCGGCTCACGCCGCCCTCCGGGGTGCGGCCGAACCGCGACAGGGCGGCCAGATGGCCATTCACCCGTGCGCCGTTCACCCGCCAGGCCCGCCAGTCGGCCTGGGCGGCCCCGCGGCGCGACGGCGGGATCAGCCCGGCCGCGGTCAAGGCGATGGCGAAGGTCCGCCGGTCCATCATCGTCGAACTCCCCGAAGGGCCGCCGCGGGAACCGCGTGGCGCTCAGTCCGACTCGGACAGGAGCGCGAGGTCGCGGGTCTGGTCGGCGGTGATCCGGTCGCGGATGGTGTTGTTCGGGTTCAGCAGCACGACGAGCGGCCGGTGAGCTCGCGCCTCCTCGGGCGTGAACTGCGCGTAGGCGATGATGATCACGTGGTCGCCGGGCTGCACCAGCCGGGCGGCGGCGCCGTTCACGCGGATGACGCCGGACTGCGCCGGCCCGGCGATGGCGTAGGTCTCGAAGCGCTCGCCGTTGTTGATGTCCACCACCTGCACCCGCTCGAACGGCAGGATCCCCGCGGCCTCGAGCAGAGCGGCGTCAACGGTGATACTCCCCTCGTAATGGAGCTCCGCCTGCGTCACCGTGGCGCGGTGGAGCTTGGCTTTGCACAGCGTCAACAACACGTCTCCTCCCGGTGGGCCCTCTGGATAACGCCGCCGGCTGCCGCCAGGTGCCCGCTTCCCTCACCCGGTGCGCCTGCCGGTGAGCGCGCGCCAGAGCTTCGCCAGGGGATCGTAGTGTCGGTCCACGACGCGCTCTTTGAGCGGGATGATGGCGTTGTCCGTGATGGTGATGGATTCGGGACAGACCTCGGTGCAGCACTTGGTGATGTTGCAGTAGCCGATGCCGCCGTCCGCCTTCAGAAAGTCGCGCCGATCGGCGATGTCGAGCGGATGGGTCTCGTAGGCGGCCGCCCGGACCAGGAACGCGGGGCCGATGAACTCGGCGTGCTTGCCGTGGGCCCGCAGGACGTGGCAGACGTCCTGGCACAGGAAGCACTCGATGCACTTGCGGAATTCCTGGGCCCGCTCGACCTCGTACTGGAACATGCGCCAGGTGCCGTCCGGGAAGTCGGGAGCCCGGGGAGTGAAGGGCGGGATGCGCCGGTGGGTCGCATAGTTCCAGGAGACGTCGGTCACCAGGTCCTTGAGATGGGGGAACGCCTTCATGGGGGTCACGGTGATCGGGCGCTCCGCGGGATAGTCGGAGAGCCGAGTCATGCACATGAGCCGGGGCCGCCCGTTGATCTCGGCGGAGCAGGAACCGCACTTCCCGGCCTTGCAGTTCCAGCGGACCGCCAGGTCGGGCGCCTGCTCGGCCTGGATCCGGTGCACCGCGTCGAGCACCACCATCCCCTCGCCCGCTTCCACGGTGTACTCCCGCAGCTCCCCGGCGCCGTGAGCGCCGCGGAAGATCCGCAACCGGCGCGTTTGGGTCACCTCACGCTCCTTCCTTGATCAATCGCCTGAGCTCCTCGGGAATGGCCGGCTGCGGCTCCCAGCGGATGCCCATCCCGTCGCCCTCCCGCCGCACCACCACCAGCCGCCGCTCCAGCGCCGGGTCCTGGTCGGGATAATCGCTCCGCGTGTGGCCTCCCCGGCTCTCGCGCCGCTCGGCCGCCGCCCGGACGGTCATCTCCGACACCGTGAGCAGGGCTCGGAGATCAAGCGCCGCGTGCCACCCCGGGTTGTATTCCCGGCTGCCGGTCACCCCCACCCGGCGGGCCCGCTCTTTCAGGCGCCCGAGCTCGGCCAGCGCCCGCTCCAGCCCGGCCTGATCCCGGACGATGCCGGCGTAGGTCTGCATCACTTCTTGGAGCGCCGCCTGCACCGCGAACGGGTTCTCCCCGTCCGCCCGCTCGAACGGCTCCAGGGCTTCGCGCATGACGGCCCCGAGCTCCTGTTCGGGCACGGCCGGGCCCCGCCCCTGTCGGCCGGCGAACTCGGCGGCGGCCAGGCCCGCCCGCCGGCCGAAGACCAGCAGGTCGGAGAGGGAGTTCCCGCCCAGCCGGTTGGCGCCGTGCAGGCCCGCCGCCACCTCTCCGGCCGCGAAGAGCCCGGGCACCGTGGACATCTGCGATTCCGGATCGACCCGCACCCCGCCCATCACGTAGTGAATGGTCGGGCCGATTTCCATGGGCTCCCGGGTGATGTCCACCCCCGCCAGCTCCTTGAACTGGTGGTACATGCTCGGGAGCTTGCGCTTGATGTAGTCGGCAGGACGCTTGCTGGCGATGTCGAGGAATACGCCGCCGTGCGGGCTGCCCCGCCCGGCCTGGATTTCGGCCACGATGGCCTTGGCCACCACGTCGCGGGTGAGGAGTTCCGGCGGCCGGCGGTGCCGGGACCGGTCGCCGGTCACCCAGGCATCGGCCTCGGCCTCGGTCTCGGCGAAGTCGCCTTTGAACATCTCGGGGATGTAGCGAAACATGAAGCGCTCGCCGTGCGCGTTGCGGAGCACCCCGCCCTCGCCCCGGACTCCCTCGGTCACCAGAATGCCGCGCACGCTGGGCGGCCACACCATGCCGGTGGGGTGGAACTGCACGAACTCCATGTCGATCAGCTCGGCCCCGGCGTCGTAGGCCAGGTAGTGGCCGTCGCCCGTGTACTCCCAGGAGTTGCTGGTGATCTTCCAGGCCTTCCCGATGCCTCCGGTGGCGAGCACCACGGCGCCGGCCCGAAACCAGACGAAGCGACCCGACTCCCGGTAGTACCCGAGCGCCCCAGCCGCGCGCCCCTCGCCGACGAGGATCTTGATGATGGTGCACTCCATGTGCACGCCGACCCCCGCGTGCACGGCCTTGTCCTGGAGCACCCGGATCATCTCGAGGCCGGTGCGGTCGCCCACGTGAGCCAACCGCTGGTACGTGTGGCCGCCGAAGGGCCGCTGGTTGATGCGCCCGTCGGGTGTGCGATCGAACAGCGCGCCCCAGGCTTCCAGCTCGCGGATGCGGTCGGGCGCTTCCTGCGCGTGGATCTGCGCCATGCGCCAGTCGTTGTGCAGCTTTCCGCCCCGCATGGTGTCCCGGAAGTGAATCCGCCAGTTGTCCTGCGCGATCACGGTGGCCAGCGCGGCGGCCGCGCCGCCCTCGGCCATCACCGTGTGCGCCTTGCCCAGCAGCGACTTGCACACCAGCCCGACGCTCGCCCCGCTCGCCGCGGCCTCGATGGCGGCGCGCAGGCCGGCGCCGCCGGCGCCGATCACGAGGACGTCGTACTCGTGAGTCTGGATGTCCGGCATCAGAAGATCCGGTAGTCGGTGATCACGCCGGTGGCGCAGAGCCGGATGTACACGTCGGTGAGCGCGACCGAGAAGAGCGAGCACCACGCCCACACCATGTGCTTCCGGTTGAGCCCGCTCACGCCGCGCCACAGCCCATAGCGCAGCCGGCCGCCGCGGGTGCAGGAGAAGCAGTCCACCCCGCCGCCCACCAGGTGCCGCAAGGAGTGGCACCCGAAGGTGTAGCCCGCGAGGAGGAGGACGTTCGCGGCCATCACCAGCGTGCCCACCCCGACACCGAACTCCCGCGGGCCCGGCGCCAGGGTCCCGTCCGGCAGGATCCCGTTCACGGGCCAGCGGGTCGCCAGGACGACGTCGTAGGCCAGGATGAAGATGAACACCACCGCCGCGTACATGAAGAACCGGTGGATGTTCTGGAACAGGAACAGGCGGGTTTCGCCGGCGTAGTCGTGCCGCGCTTCGCCCACGGCGCAGGCTACCGGGTCGGCGAAGAAGGCGCGGTAGTACGCCTTCCGGTAGTAATAGCAGGTGAGCCGGAAGCCGAGCGGAAACCCGAGAATCAGGAACGCCGGCGAGAGGGGCCACCAGCGGGGCTGGAAGAGCGGCGAGTAAAACGGCGACAGGTAGGGCCCCCACGCGTAGTCGTGGCCCTGCCAGGCCGCCCAGGTGGCGTAGATGCCGAACGCCACGAGGACCAGGGCGGTGAGCGCGGGGCCGAGCCACCAGGCGTCGCGCCGCAGCGTGGCCCCGAAGCCCCGCTCCTCCAGGTCTCGCACTGATGCCACCGTCATAACGTCACGACCTCCATGGTCTGCTGCACCGCCGCGGCCGAGCGGCGGAGCGCCTCTCGCTCCTCCGCCGCGAGCTCCACCTCGATGATCTGTTCCAGGCCCCGGGCGCCCAGCTTGCACGGGACCCCCAGGTAGAGGCCCCGCAGGCCGTACTCGCCCTCCAACCAGGCGGCGCAGGGCAGGATCCGCTTCTTGTCGAGGGCGATGGCCTCGACCATCTGGACCGTGGCGGCGGAAGGCGCGTAGTAGGCCGAGCCGGTCTTCAGGTGCTTCACGATCTCGGCCCCGCCGTCGCGGGTGCGCTGGACGATGGCGTCGAGCCTGGCTCGCTCGAGGAGCTGGGCCACCGGGATGCCGGACACCGTGGTGTAGGACACCAGCGGCACCATGGTGTCGCCGTGTCCGCCCAGCACCATGGCCTGGATGTCCTCGACCGAGACCTGCAGGGCCTCGGCCAGGAACGTGCGATAGCGGGCGGTATCGAGCACCCCGGCCATGCCGATGACCCGCTCGCGGGGGAACCCCGTGACCTCCTTCGCCACCCAGCACATCACGTCGAGGGGGTTGGAGACCACGATCACGAGGGCCTCGGGGCTGGTCCGCTTCACTTCGCGCGCCACGGCCTTGACGATGTCGGTGTTGGTCCTCACCAGGTCGTCGCGGCTCATGCCCGGCTTGCGGGCGATCCCGGCGGTGATGACGACCAGATCGCTCCCCGCCGCGGGGCCGTAGTCGTTGGCGCCCACGACCCGGGTGTCGAACCCTTCGATGGGCCCGCTCTGCCACTGGTCCAGCGCCTTCCCCTGAGGGAGACCCTCCACCACGTCCACCATCACGACCGTGCGGGCGAGCTGCTTCTCGGCCAGGCGTTGCGCGGTGGTCGCGCCCACGTTCCCCGCCCCTACCACCGTGATCTTGTCGAGCATTCAGCCGGTCCCTCGGTCGGCGGGCGCGCCCGCCGCGGTGAGCTGTCGGATGGCTTCATACAGCACGATCCCGACGGCCGTGGCGAGGTTGAGGCTGCGCACGCCGTCGGTCATCGGAATGCGGTAGATCCGCTCCGGATACTTCTCCCGGATGCGCTGGGGGAGCCCCGCGCTCTCGTTGCCGAACACCAGCACGCTCCCGTCGCGGTACGGCGCCTCCCAGAACGAACGGGTCCCGTGCGCGGAGAAATATAAACACCGTTCCCGCGCGATCGCCTCGCGGAAGGCGCGCCATGACGGGTGGACCCAGAGTTCCACGGCGTCCCAGTAATCCACCCCGGCGCGCTTCAGCTCGCGGTCGGCGAGCGAGAAGCCCAGGGGTTCGATGAGATGCAGCGGGGTGCCCGTGGCGGCGCAGAGCCGGGCGATGTTGCCGGTATTGGGAGGGATTGCCGGTTCGATGAGGGCGACGTGGAGGGCCATGCCTCTGCCTCAGCCCCCCCGCGTATGCATCTCCCGATGCGGATCCGCCCGCAGGTGATCCGGCGAGTACAGCGCGCCCCGCTCCGGCAGGCCCAGCCGCTCCTCGGCCCCCCGGTCGCGCCGCTCCTGCCAGGCACCGGTGATGAGGGCCGCGAGGTCCTCGTCGGTCGCCCCGCTGCGCAGCCGTTGCCGCAGATCCACGCCGGTCTCGGCGTAGAGACAGAGGAAGAGGTGCCCGTCGGCGGTGAGGCGGGCCCGGTCGCAGGTCCCGCAGAACGGCGCCGTGGTCGAGGCGATGATCCCGAACACCGTCCCGTCGGGCAGGCGGAACCGGTCGGCCGGCGCCGAGGGGCGGTCCTTCTCCGCGACGGGCGTGACCGTCCCGTACCGCTCGCCCAGGCGGGCCAGGATGTCCCCGCGCGATACCACGTGCCCCATGCTCCAGCGCGTGGCGCCGCCCACGTCCATGTACTCGATGAACCGCACCTCGGCCTCGTGCGCCCGCCCGAACTCGATCAGGTCGGCCAGCTCGTCGTCGTTGAACCCCCGAATCACGACCGAATTGATCTTCACGGGAAAGCCCACACGCCGCGCCGCCTGGATGCCTGCGAGGATGTCGCCGTGCCGGGCGGTGCGCGCGAACTCCTTCAAGCGCTCCGGCCGCAGGGTGTCCAGGCTCACGGTGACCCGCCCCAGTCCCGCGCGGCGAAGCCGCGGCGCGCACTCGGCGAGCAGGATGCCGTTGGTCGTCAGCGCGATATCGGCGATCCCGCGAATGCCGGCCAGGAGCCTCACCAGCTCTTCCAGCTCATGCCGCAACAACGGCTCCCCGCCGGTGAGCCGCACCGTGCCCACGCCCAGTCCGGCGAAGATCCGGACCACCCGCGCGATCTCCTCGAAGGTGAGAATGGATTCCCGTGGCAACCACACATACTGGTCTTCCGGCATGCAGTATCGGCACCGCATGTTGCACCGGTCGGTCACCGAGACCCGCAAACTGCCCAGCGGCCGTTGGAACCGGTCCCGAATCATCCCGCTCCCTTCGGCAGCTCGGCGGACCCCGGGGCCCCCACCCAGGTGCTCGTCCCGTCCAGCCGGAACTCCTCCTTCCACACGGGCAGCCGCCGCTTGAGCTCCTCGATGACGTACCGGCAGGCCGCGAACGCTTCGCCGCGGTGCGGCGCCGCGGCGGCGATGGCCACGCTGGCCTCCCCGACCGGGATGCGGCCCACCCGGTGCGCCACGGCCACCCGGACCCCGGGCCAGCGGTCCCGCGTCTCGCTCAGGATCCGGCCCAGCTCGGCATCGGCCATCGCCTCGTAAGCGGTGTATTCGATGGCCGTGACCCCGCGGTCCTCGGGCGCGTTACGGACAGTCCCGAGGAAGACACAGGTGCCCCCGACCTCGGGAGACGCGACGGCCGCGAGCAGGGCGTCGAGCGAGAGCGGGGCGCGCGTAAGGTAGGTCATGCCCCGGCTATCCTCCCGCCACCGGGGGGAGCAACGCTACCTCGTCTCCTTCCCCTACGGGCGCATCCAGCCGCGCGTGCCGCAGGTTCACGGCCGCGAGCGGGCGTTCGGGAATGGCTCCCGCGCCCGGCAGCGTCGCGCGCACGGCCCGCACCACGTCGCTCACGGTCGCCGGTAAGCCCACCGTCACCTCCGCCTCCTCCCGCCCGACCAGCTCGGCGTACCGGGCGAAGAATCGCACCCGTACCGTCCCCCTGCTCACGCCAGAGAAGATACCTCGCCGGCAACCCGCATGGGTGGGCCGGCCCCTGCC
>DATLXT010000010.1:0-4362 GCA_035575475.1 Gemmatimonadales bacterium
CAGGCGGGGCGCCCGCCGCTCCGAAAGCGGGACCTTCCCGGAGCCGCGCCGACGTGGACGAACTGGCGTTCCTGCGCTCGGTCACCGAAGACGAGGGCATCGGTCCCTCACCCAAGCGGGCCAGCGGCGCGCAGTTTCAGCCCGCCGTACCGGAGGCCCCTCTCACCCCCACGCCCGCTCCGGCGCCCGAGGAGGGAGAGGATCTGGAGGGCGAGAAAACGCTCAAGTGCCGCGAGTGCGGCACCATGAACCTGCCGACGGAATGGTACTGCGAGGAGTGTGGGGCCGAGCTGGCGGCGCTCTAGGCGCGGAGCCCGGCGGTCGCTAACGCTTGGACTTGACGTACCGCGCCAGGCGAGACTTGTGTCGAGCGGCGTTGTTGGGGTGGATCAGGCCCTTGCGCGCGGCGCGGTCCAGGAGCCGCACGGCGACGGCCAAGGCACGGGCCGCGGCTTCGCCGGTTTCGGCCTGGCGAACTCGCTTGACCGCGGTGCGGAGCCGCGAGCGCTGGACCCGGTTGCGCTGGTAGCGGGCGCGCGCCTGACGCATGGCCTTCTTGGCGGACTTGATACGCGGCACTCGGGGACTCCTTCCGTGAAGGGCGCAAGTATAGAGGGTAACTGACGAGGGGTCAAGGCGCTACAGCGTTGACCCGCGCGCGCGCGATTCATTATCTTGGGCCGGCCTGGTGACCAGTCCCGCCGCACCTGCTGAGGCCCATCCGGGCTTCGTCGTCGAGCTCGAGCAGTTCTCGGGACCGCTCGACCTCCTCTTGCATCTGATCCGGGAAGACGAGCTCGACGTCACCGATCTGCCGATCGCCCGCATCGCCGATCAGTTTCTGGCGGTGATGGCCGATCTGGGCTTGAATCAGGCGGCGGACTATCTCGAGATGGCGGCCCGCCTGCTCCGCATCAAGGCCCAGATGCTGCTCCCCCGGCGGCCCGAGGATAGCGAGTGGGAGGATCCTCGCTCCGAGCTGGTGCGGCGCCTCCTCGAGTACCAGCAGGTCCGCGAGCTGGTGGACTGGCTGTCCGCCGCGGCGGCGCGGCGGGCCGAGCGCTTCGGCCGCGGGTTCCAGGCCCCGGCCCCCGAAGGCCCGCCCGCGCCCCTCGTGATCGAGCTGAATGACCTCCTGGCCGCAGCCGAGCGGGTCATCGCTCTCATCCCGGAGCCGGTGCTGCACCGGGTGGTCCCCCGCCCGCTGGACGTGGAGGGCGCGACCGCGCGGCTCGAGGCCCTGCTGGCCGCGCGGGCCGAGTTCGAGTGGCTCGACGTGGTGGGCCCCCGGGCGGGCGTGGTGGAGGTGCTGTCCGCGTTCATCGCCCTGCTGGAGCTGGCCCGGCGCGGGGCGCTTCGCATCGAGCAGGACGGGCCCTTCACTCCGATCCGGATCCGGCGTGAGTCCCCTCGCGAAGCTGCTTGAGGCGGCGCTCTTCGCCGCCTCTCGGCCGCTCACCCTGGACGAGCTGGCCACCCTCGACCCGGAGCAGCCCCCGGCGTCGTACCTGGCGGCGCTCGCCGAGCTCCAGGCCGCCTACGACCCGACCCACGGCGTGGAGCTGGTCGAGATCGCCGAGGGGTGGCAGTTTCTGACCCGTCCCGAATACGCCGAGGTCATCGAGCGCGCCCAGTTTGCGCTGCGGCCGCGGCGGTTGTCCCCGGCCGCGCTGGAAACGCTCGCCATCATCGCCTATCGCCAGCCGGTGGGACGGGTGGAAATCGACGAGATCCGGGGGGTGGATTCCGGCGCCGTCATCGAGAAGCTCGTCGAGCGAGGCCTGGTCGAGGTGGTGACCCGGGGGGACGGGCTGGGCCGGCCGCTGCTGTACGGTACCACGCCGCAGTTTCTGGAGATCCTGGGCCTCAAGGACCTGAGCGAGTTACCGCGGCTCGACGAGCTGTCGGTTGCGCTCCGGCCGCCCGCGCCGGCCGAACCCGAATGAGCCTCATGCGCCTGCAGCGCGCCCTGGCGCGCGCGGGCGTGACCTCGCGCCGTAACGCCGAACATCTGATCCGCGCCGGGCGGGTGCGGGTGGACGGCCGGGTGGCCACCCTGGGGCAGCGGGTCGATCCCGAGCGGCAGCAGGTCACGGTGGACGGCCGCCCGGTGCGCCCTGCGCCGCGCGTGTGGATCGCTCTCAACAAGCCGATCGGGTACGTGGTCAGCCGCCGGGATCCCCGGGGACGGCCGACGGTGTTCGACCTCCTCCCCAAGGTCCCGGGGTTGACGTACGTTGGACGGCTGGACGTCATGACGTCGGGCCTCCTGCTCCTGACGACGGACGGGGAAGCGGCCCACCGGCTCATGCACCCGCGCTTCGCGGTCGAGCGCACCTACTGGCTGGGCGTGCACGGCGCCCCGGCCGACGCGGTGCGGGCCCGGCTGACCCGACCGGTGCCCGTGGACGGGCGGCCGGTGCGACTGGTGCGATGGCGGGTGCGGCCGGCGGGCCGGTCGGTCGAGCTGGAGCTCACGCTGGCGGAAGGCCGCCACCGAATCGTGCGGCGGCTCGCCGCCGCGCTGGGACTGAAGGTCGAATGGTTGCACCGCGTGGCTTACGGCCCGGTGCGGCTGGGCCGTCTGCCCGAGGGCAAGCACCACCGTCTCACGCCGCGGGAAATCGAAGCCATCGAGCGACTGCATGGAACTGCGTGACCGGACTGTGGTGATGCTGGGGGGCAGCGGGCTCGTGGGGCAGGCCGTGGCGCGCCGGCTGCTGGAGTGGGGGCCGCGGCGCCTGGTCCTCGTGGCCCTGGCGGAGGACGAGGTCCGCGCGGCGGCCCGGGCGCTCGATCGGCACCGGGGCGGCACCCGCATTGACGTGGAGTGGGGCAACGTGTTTCTGCCCGAATCCCTGGCCCGGCTGGACCGCGCCGCCATCCTGGCCGATCCCGGGCATCGGGCTCTGGTGCTGGGCGATCTCCTGGGCGACCTGACCGAGGACGTCCTGGGGCGCAGTTTCCTGTTCCGGATCATCCAGCGGTATCGGCCCGACGCCGTGGTGGACAGCATCAACACCGCCACGGCGTTCGCGTATCAGGACGTGTTCCAGAGCGCGCGGGAGCTGCTGGCGGCGGCGCGCGCCGGGCGGGCGGACGCGGAAGAGGTGGAACGGCACCTGCTCACGCTCACCATGCCTCAGCTCATCCGCCACCTCCAGATCATGGTCGAGGCGCTGCGGCGCGCCGGAACCCAGGCCTACGTGAAGATCGGAACCAGCGGGACGGGGGGCATGGGCTTCAACGTGCCGTACACGCACTCCGAGGAACGCCCCAGCCGCACCCTGCTCACCAAGTCCGCGGTGGCGGGCGCCCACTCGTTGCTGCTGTTCCTGATGGGCCGCACCCCCGGGGCCCCGGCCACGATCGAGATCAAGCCCACGGCCACCATCGCCTGGCGGGAGATCGCGTTCGGGCCGGTCCGGCGCTGGCGTGCGCCGATCCCCCTGGTGGACTGCCCCGAGGCGCTCCCGCTGGACGACGCGTTCGCGCCCGGCGCCGCCCCCTGGCGGGATCTGGGTCGGCCGCTCGAGGGCGTCTACATCGACGTGGGCGAGAACGGGCTGTTCGCCCGAGACGAGTTCGAGACCGTGACGTCGCTCGGGTCCATGGAGTTCATCACGCCCGAGGAAGTGGCCGACTACGTCGTGATGGAGCTCACGGGCCGGCCGACGGGGCGCGATATCGTGGCGGCATTGGATGCCGCCACCGCGGGCCCCACCTACCGGGCGGGCATCCTGCGGAGCTACGCGCTCGACCGGTTGATGGCCCTGGAGCGGGAGACGGGCACCCGGAGCATCGCGTACGAGATGCTCGGGCCGCCGCGGTTGAGCAAGCTGTTGTTCGAGGCTCAGCTCTGCGGCCTGGTGCGCCCCAGCGTGCGGGCTCTGGCGCAGAGCGAGCCCGAGGAGCTGGCCCGGGACGCCTACGCCGCGGTGTGCCGGGATGCGGCGCTGCGGCGCCAGATGCTGTCGGTCGGGATCCCGATCCTCGCGCCGGACGGGCGCCGGGTGCACCGCGGGCGGGTGGTGGTGGTCCCGCCGGTCGAGGGGGATCCGGTGGCCGCGGCGCCGCGCGGTTGGGTGGATCTGCGACCCGCCCAGTTCGGCCTTTGGGTGCGGCGGGGCCGGGAGATGGTGGCGCAGGCGGAGGCGCGGCGGAGTCTGGCTGAAGCGTCGGGCTCGGACGTGGAATGGACGGCGATCGGGGCGGACGATCCCATCGCCCCGGCGCGGTTCGCCACCTGGGTCTTCCGGTACGAAGACCACGGGGAACGGATCAAACGCTGAAGGGGTATGGCCGTCAACACCGCGGGGATCGACCGCGCCCTCGGCGCCATCGGCACGACCTTTCGGCTGG
>DATLXT010000011.1:0-5079 GCA_035575475.1 Gemmatimonadales bacterium
GAGGAGGTCGGCCAGCCGGGCCGCGTCGGCCGGCGGACGCGCCAGGCGCTCGCGCACGATCACGGACGCCAGGGCGAGCGCGAGGTCGCCTTCGGTCCCCGGGGCGACGGCCACCCACTCATCGGCGTTCATGCCGGTGAGCGGCATCCGGGGGCCCACGTAGACCAGCTTGGCCGGGTGCTCCAGCGTCAGGTCCCGGGCGCGCGCCAGCCCGCGCTGGAACGCCACCGGCGACAGCCAGGTTTCCAGGAAGTCGGCGCCGAACGACAGCACGTAGCGCGCCCGGTCGAACTCGTAGGACGGGACGGCGCCGGTGCCGAAAGCGATCCGGTTCCCTTCTCGCAGGGCCTCGAACGCGAACGGCTCGTAGGTCACGCGGCGCCCGCCCACCGCCCGCATCCACTCGTCGGCCAGATCGCCGAAGCTCGAGGCCTCGTGACCGGTGAGGAACACCACCCGTCCCCGGGCGCCGGCGAGCCGGCCGCGCAGGACATCGAGCGCCGTGTCCCAGCCGACCGGCTCGAGCGCACCCGCGGCGTTGCGCTGGAGCGGCGTCCGAATCCGATCGGGGTGGTACAACCCCTGAAGCGCGGCCTGACCCCGGGCGCAGAGCCTCCCGCGGTTCACCGGCGCGTCCGGGTTGCCCTCCAACTTGACCGCCCGCCCCTCGCGCACCCGCACGTGCAGCCCGCATCCCGCCGGGCACTCCCGGCAGGTGGTGGCGTAGTAGGTGGCCACGCCGGGGATCTGATCCTCGGGCGGGATGAGATACGGAATGAGCTTGGTGGTGGGCTCGGGGCCGATGCCGCAGGCGCCCAGGGCGGCCGCGCCGCCGCCCGCCGCCCCCAGCACCGTGAGGAACCGCCGCCGATTGATCCCCTCGGTCATGCCGCGCTCCCGCTCCCTAGTAGTGGCAGACGGTGCAGTCGCGGCTCACCCGTCGCTCCACGTGGCACCGCACGCACCAGCCCATCTTCAAGGTTTCGACCTGATAGACCTGCGCCATGTTCTGCACGTCGCCGTGGCACAGGGTGCAGGTCATCGCGCCCCCCCCGGGCGTGCCCTCGCCCAGCGCCTTGACGTGTCGCATGTGCGGGAAGCGCACGAACTGCGGCAAGGTGTGGATCCGGACCCATTCCGGCACCTGCCGGTCCCGCCGCAGATCGCGGAGCTTCTGCACCTCGGCCCGCTCGGCGTTGCGCTCGGTGCTGTCCCGCAACCCCGGCCGCGTCCCTCCGGCCACCAGCCGGTGGCAGCCCATGCAGGTTTCCATCGCCGGGATGCCCGGCTCGCTGGAGACGGTGACCGTGGCGTGGCAGTAGAGGCAGGGAATCCGATACTGGCCGGCATGGACGTCGTGCCGGAAGAAGATCGGCTGGCGGGGACCGTCCAGGTCACCCGGATCGGCGACGAACGGCGGCGGCTGGGGAGCGGCAGTGGTCTGCGCACCCACCGGGACGGCGAGAGAACACAGAGCGGCGATTCCGACCGCGAGCCTGCCACATCGGTTCGTCATCAACGCAAACGCCTCGATGGCGAATGTGGTGGGTACAGGGCCCGCAATGTACCGCGAGCCCGGAATCGCGCACAAGGCCGCGCCTTGCGCCCGAACGAAAGGCGCGGCCCGCCGCGCACCTATTCGGGGCGAGCGAGATACTGATGCTTCTGTCGCACCACGTAAACGAACGCGTCCACCACCTCGAGATCCGGGAACTCCATCCAGCACCACTTCAAGGCACCGGCCGATTCGCCGTCGCGCACCGACTGCTTGACCGCGCGGGGAAGGCCGTCCGAGGTGACCAGCTCGCGCTCCTCGGCGTCCGACAACACGAAGGTTCCGCTCACCCCGGCTTCCATGGGGTGGAGATACGCCAGCTTGCGCCCGCCCACCTCGTACATCCAGACCCACTTCCACGTGGTGCCGAGGAACACGACCTGCTCGGTGACATGCTTCAGGGCCCGGATACCCTCGCGCGCGCGCCGGAATCGGCCGGCGGCCCGGGGGGGCAAATCCCGAAGCGGCTGGTCGGGTTTCGGTCGCCTCCGAGGATCCTTGTAGAGCGTGGTGGCCCAATAGCCGGCCGGTTGCCTGGTCAGCAGTGACAACAGCGACTCCGGGTTGGGTACTGGGTTCCCTGGGGCCGAACGCCCGGGCTGGGTCCTAAACTACGCGCCGGCTCGCCGAGCGGAAGCGCCCCACATCCAGCAGCCGGCCAACCGGTTGGGCCGGCACGGACATGCGGCCGTCCCGCCCCATCACCAGCTTGATGACGTCCACGCCGCGGCCGTACCAGCGGACGCTGGGCTCGAGGTCGGAGGGATAGACCGCCCGGGGCAACGCGGCCACCGCGAGCGCCGCCTGGGAACCGATTCCCGTCTCGGGCATGGTGCCGGCCCAGAGCTCGGCCCCCACCCCCTCGGCCACCCGATAGATGCGGCAAACCTCGGTGAGGCCGCCCACCCGGTGCACCTTGATGTTCCACACCCGCGGGCCATCGAGCTCCGCCACCTGTCGCGCGAC
Source organism: Gemmatimonadales bacterium (assembly GCA_035575475.1). Lineage (GTDB taxonomy): Bacteria > Gemmatimonadota > Gemmatimonadetes > Gemmatimonadales > GWC2-71-9 > DATLXT01. The sequence continues at coordinate 2,522 of DATLXT010000011.1, forward strand.
GACGGCACTGCGCAGGCTCTCGTCGAGGCAGACCGGGGTCCGGAGCACGCGACTCAGCCGGGCGTGTCCCAGGAGGTCCTCCGGCTCGAGGGGCTGTTCGAGGTAGAGCAGCCCTGCCTCGTCCAGCGCCCGCAGCTCGGGCTCATCCTCCGGCCAGCGGAAGCTGCCGTTGGCGTCCACGGTCAGCGGCAGGTCCGCGCCGCTCATACCCGCGCGCGCCGCCTGCACGGCCTCGCGGCACCACCCCGGGGCCACCTTGATCTTCACCCGGCGGTAGCCGAGCTGCAACGCCTCGTGCACCCGGCGGGTGAGCGTCGCGGGCCGCCGGTCGGGCGGGATGCCCAGGGCCACGCCGCACTCCACGGCGGTTCGGGGCGCGACGCTCAACCGCTCGGCGACCAGCCCGGCCAGCCCGGTGTTGCGGCGATGCGCCTCGAGGTCCCAGGCGGCCGTCTCCGCCCCCGCCCGGGCGAAGGGGTTGCCGCGCACGCCCTCGCGCAGGGCGGCGTCCACCGCCTCGGGCGACTCGAACTCCCGCCCCGCCAGCCGGGGCAGCAGCACGCGCTCCAAGAGGTCCCGGGCGCTGGCGAGGGTTTCTTCCGAGTAGAACGGCAGATCGAACGGCGGGCTTTCGCCGTACCCGACGTGGCCCTCGCCGTCGTGCAGCGCCACGATGAGCGAACGGCGCTCGGTGATGGCGCCGCCCGCGATGACGAACGGCTCGACCAGCGGCAGAGCCAGCTCGTACAGCTCGACGCGCTCAATCCGCACGCGGCACCAGGTCCAGCAGCCGGAGCTCCCCGCCGCGCCGGGCCAGCACCCCCTCGGCCTCCAGCCGGTGGAGCCCCGCGACGAGGCCGTCGTCGGGGTCGAATACCAGAGCGTGCAGAGCCCGCTGGGTCCGGGTGCCGTGGGTCGCGGGATAGACGCTCAGCGGCAGCTGAAAGAACGTGTGTAGCTGGACGCTCTCGCAACCGCGGCGCAGGTACTCGAGGATCATGCGGCCGGAGCAGATGTTGCCGGTGCCGACCAGTGCGGGGTGGGGCGGCGGGGCGGTACCGCGGTAGCGGTCGAGCACCCGCAGGTTCCGATCGCTGAGATCCCAGCCGCCGTAGGCGACTCCCCGCGCCGGATCGAACAGCCGATTGAAGCACACCAGCGCGTCCGCTCCTCCCGCCGCCGCTTGGCGCATCATCTCCACCTGGAAGTCGTCGTCGAAGCGCGCGTTCATCAGCTTGACCGCGAGCCGCATCGGGATCGGCGACCCGGCGCGCACCAGGCGCGGCACCTCGCGCAGCCACCGGAGGACGGCCGCCCGCTCGCCGGCGAGCGGGTCGCCCGCCAGCGTGGGCGAGAAGTCCTTCTCCAGCAGCACGGGGGCGTCCCGCCAGGCATTCGCCAGCTCGGCCGTGGTGTGGCGGTACTCGTCTTCGCGGAACGCCTCGCCCGCCGCCGGGAGATGATACTTGACCGAAGGCACGACCAGCAGGGCGCCCGCCCGCGTGAGGTCCCGGCCCGCGCGGACCAAGGCCAGGTATTCCGCCAGGGTCCGGTCCCACCCCCGCCCCTTCCAGGTGACGGTCCAGCCCGTCCTCCCCGAGGCGGCGCGCCGCCGCTCGACCCGCATATGGCTCTCTCGAACCGCCCAGGCTTCCATCGAGCGCGCCCCGGTTCGATCTTCGGCGATCACGGTCTTCAGCACCGCGAACGCCAGCCCGGCACGGGCGTCCGCTTCGAGCTGGCCGGCATGGAGCGACAGCTGCCCCGAGCCCTTCCCGATCGGGTGAGGGACGGCGCATCCCAGGTACCGACCGGTCAGGTCGACGCGATAGGTCTCGCGGACGTGGGCCGGGAAGTCGCGCGGCAGCTCCCGCTTGAACCGCTCGAAGTCCCGAGCCAGGGCGCGGATTACTTCGGCGCCCACGCCCCGGGATTCCGGGACAACCGGAACACGGGGTCCGGCTCGCCGTCCTCCAGCACCAGGCCCGCGATCAGCTCGCCCAGCGCGGGGCCGAACTTGAACCCGTGCCCCGAGCCGCCGCCCACCAGCCAGGCGTTGCGCGCTTCCGGATGCCGATCCAGCAAGAAGTGTTCGTCCGGGGTGTTCTCGTACTGGCAGACCCGGGCCTCGAGGAGCGGAGCCCCCCGCAACCCCGGAAACCGAAAGCCCACGTACTCGCGCGCCGCCCGCAGCCCCTCGGCGCTCACCACCCGCTCGCCGTCGGTGGGGTCGAACGCCGGGCCCCGGGTGTCGTCGGCCACCTTGAAGCCGCGCCACTGGTTGCCCGGGATGCCGTACATGAAGCGCGAGCCGTGGTCCGCCCACACCGGCAGGGCGGCCTCGGTGAAGCGCCCGTCGCCCGCCGGCGTCCCGAAAAAGAAGACCTCCTGGCGGGTGGCGCGGACCAGCGAGCCCACCACGGCGGGGAACAGCGTCCCGAGCCAGGGGCCACACGCGAAAACAAAGCGGTCCGCCCGGAGCTTCGAGCCATCGGCCAGCTCCACCTCGCGCATCTCTCCGCGAGTCAGGGTGCCAGGCCGCACCGACGTCTCTCGAT
>DATLXT010000012.1:0-2413 GCA_035575475.1 Gemmatimonadales bacterium
TCCCGGGTTCTGGGGCCGGGCCGGCGTGCCGGGCCCGGAGCCGGACCGCTCCGGGCGCCCGGTCCGGGCCCGCGCGCCCGCGGGATCCTCGGGCGGGGTGGCGGGTCTCATCGTGTCCCGGCCGCGGGCCGGGTGCGGTTCCCCTCTTGTCGCGGAGTGTGCGATGATGCGCGTCGCGTGGCGCTCCACGGTGGCGGGCCTCCTCGTTGCGGGCGGCGTCCTGGCCGGTGCGTGGCCGGCGGCGGGGCAGGCGCTCTCGATCGAGCGGATCTTCGGGTCGGCGGAGTTCCGGCCGCGGTTCGTCTTCGACTTCGAGTGGATGCCGGACGGCCGGCGCTACTCCTTCCTGGAGGCGGGCCGGGGCGGGGCGGCGGACCTGTGGGCGGCGGATGTGCGCACCGGGGAGCGGACGCGGCTGGTGGAGGGCGCGGCGCTGGTCCCGGCCGGGGAGACGCGGCCGATCGAGATCGAGGGGTACGCGTGGTCGCCCGACGGCTCGAAGCTGCTCATCTACACGCGTTCGGTGCGTGTGTGGCGGCAGAACACCAAGGGTTACTACTACGTCTACGACCTCGCCTCGGGCCGGCTGGCGCCGCTCTCGACGGCGCCCGGCTACCAGCAGTTCGCCAAGTTCTCGCCGGACGGCCGGCGGGTCGGTTTCGTCCGCGACAACGACCTCTACGTGGTGGACCTGGCGACGGGCGCGGAGCGGCGGCTCACCCAGGACGGGAGCGACGTGATCATCAACGGGACCTTCGACTGGGTCTATGAGGAGGAGCTGGATCTGCGGGACGGCTGGCGGTGGAGCCCGGACGGCCGGCGGATCGCCTTCTGGCGGCTGGACCAGAGTGGGGTGAAGGTGTTCCCGCTGGTGAACGAGCTGGGGGTCTACCCGGAGATCCAGCCGGTTCGGTACCCGAAGGCGGGCGAGGCGAACTCGCGGGTGCGGGTGGGCGTCATCGAGCTCGAGACGGGAAAGACGACGTGGGTGGATCTGGGACCGGATCCGGACATCTACATCGCGCGGATGGACTGGGCGGACTCGCCGGACGAGCTCGTGCTCCAGCGGTTGAACCGCCGGCAGGACCGGCTGGAGGTGCTCCTGGCGGACGCGGCGACGGGTCGCAGCCGCGTGGTGCTCGTGGACACGGACAGCGCCTGGGTGGACGTCGATGACGATCTCCGCTGGGTGGCGGGCGGCCGGCAGTTCCTCTGGTCGAGCGAGCGGGACGGTTACAACCACCTCTACCTCTACAGCCGCGAGGGCCGGCTGGTGCGGCAGCTCACCCGCGACCCGTGGGACGTGGGCGGGGTCGAGGGCGTGGACGAGGCCGGCGGCTGGGTCTACTTCACCGGCTGGGGCGAGGGCCCGCGGGAGCGGCACCTCTACCGCGTGCGCCTGTCGGGCGGCCCGGTCGAGCGGCTGAGCCGCGAGCCGGGCGTGCACAGCATGGACTTCAGCGCCGAGCACGGGGCGTATCTCGCGACCTGGTCGCGGTCGGGCCAGCCGCCGGTGGTGCAGCTCTTCCGGGCGGACGGCTCGCCGATCCGGGCGCTGGAGGACAACGCGGAGCTGGCCGGCCGGCTGCGGCAGGCGGGGGTGCGCCCCGCGGAGTTCTTCACCCTCCGCACCTCGGACGGGGTTGAGCTGCACGGCTGGATGATCAAGCCGCCGGACTTCGATCCCGGGCGTCGGTACCCCGTGCTGATGTGGGTCTACGGCGGTCCCGGCTCGCAGACGGTGACGGACGCGTGGGGTGGGAACCAGTTCCTGTGGTATCAGATGCTCGCGCAGAAGGGGTACATCGTGGCGAGCGTGGACAACCGGGGCACGGGCGGGCGGGGCCGCGCGTTCAAGAAGGTGACGTACCTCAACCTGGGCAAGTGGGAGTCGCACGACCAGATCGAGGCGGCGCGCCACCTGGCCTCGCTCCCCTACGTCGATCCGGGCCGGATCGGGATCTGGGGGTGGAGCTATGGTGGCTACATGGCGGCGCTCACGATGATGCGGGGCGGCGAGCTGTTCCGTGCGGGGATCGCGGTGGCGCCGGTGACCGACTGGCGGCTCTACGACACGATCTACACGGAGCGTTACATGCGGACGCCGCAGGAGAACCCGGACGGGTACCGGGAGAGCGCGCCGGTCCGCAACGTGGCGGGTCTGCGGGGCGATCTGTTGCTGGTGCATGGCACGGGGGATGACAACGTGCACTTCCAGAACACGGTCCAGCTGGTGAACGCGCTGGAGGCCGCGGGCAAGCAGTTCGGCCTCATGATCTATCCGAACCGGACGCATTCGATCGCGGGCGGCAACACGCAGGTCCATCTCTTCACCCTGCTGACGAACTGGCTGGACGAGCGGCTGGCGGGCGCCGGCTCGAAGGCGCGGTAGGGCGTGCGCGGGTGTGGGGCC
>DATLXT010000013.1:0-3706 GCA_035575475.1 Gemmatimonadales bacterium
CACCCGGGACGCCGGCGCCCTGGCACGGGCCGTTCGGGACGCCGCCCCGGGGCTGCCCGTGATCCTCTTCCCGGGCTCCGCCATGCAGCTCACCGACCAGGTGGACGCGATTCTCTTCCTGTCGCTGGTGTCGGGGCGCAATCCTCAATATCTGATCGAAGAGCACGTCCGGGCGGTCCCCTTCCTCGAGCGCCATCGGGTTCCCACGGTGTCCACCGCGTACCTGCTCATTGACGGGGGTCGAGTGACCAGTGTCGAGGCGGTGAGCCAGACCCGGCCGCTGCCGGCGGACAAGCCCGAGCTCGCGGCGGCGCACGTGGTGGCGGCCCGGCGGATCGGGATGGAGGCCGTGTACCTCGATGCCGGGAGCGGGGCCGCGCGCCCCGTGCCGCCGACCCTGATCCGGGCCTGCCGGGCGGCCGCGTCCGACGCGCCCCTGTTCGTGGGCGGCGGGATCCGTACGCCGGCCGAGGCCCGCGCGGCTCGGGAGGCCGGGGCGGACTTCGTGGTGGTCGGCACGGCGCTCGAGGCCGGCCTCGCGGCGGTGCGGGACTTCCGGCAGGCCGTCAGCGGGTGAGGACTTCGTGAAGCCCGAAGACCGGGCCCGCCGGGGGCTCGAAGCCCTGGCCGCGCTCGCCACCCGGGTGGCGGCCGGGCAGGCCGGGACGGTGGCCGCCATCGCCGACCGCTACGAGGCCTGCCTGCGCGGGGGCGGCACCCTCTACTTCGCCGGAAACGGCGGCTCGGCCGCCGATGCGCAGCACATCGCCACGGAATACGTGGTACGGTACGAGACCAACCGGCCGGCCATGCGGGCCGTGGCGCTCACCACCGACACGTCCCTGCTCACCGCCTGCGCCAACGACCTGGGGTTCGACGAGGTCTTCGCCCGCCAGGTCGAGGCGCTGGCCCGGCCCGGTGACGTCCTGGTGCTCCATTCGACGAGCGGCGAGAGCCCCAACGTGATCCGGGCGGCTCAATCGGCCCGGGCGCGGGGAGTCGCCGTGGTGGCGTTCCTGGGCAAGGGCGGCGGCGAGCTTCGCGAGCTGGCCGACCTCGCCCTGGTGGTGCCCTCGGACGATACCGCCCGCATCCAGGAGCTGCACCTCGCGATCGAACACGTGATCTGCGAGATGGTCGAGGAGCGGCTACGCGGATGACGCCGTGGGCCGCCGCCCCGGGATTCGCGGACGTGAGTCCGGTCCTCGAGCGGCTGACCTCCGGGGCAACGCCCCGGGGCTGACCGATGATCGCTCTCTCCGGCAAGCGCGCGCTCGTGACCGGCGGGGGACGGGGCATCGGGCGCGCCACCGCGATCCTCCTGGCCCGGGCGGGGGCCAGCGTGGCCGTGGGATATCGCAGCCGGAAAGCGGAGGCGGAGCAGACGTGCGGGGAAATCCGGCGGCAGGGGCGCGAGGCGGTCGCTCTCGCCGGAGACCTGAGCGACCGCGCCACGGCCGAGCGGGTGGTCGCGGAGGCGGTCGCGGCCCTGGGCGGGCTCGACCTCCTGGTGGTGAACCACGGCATCTGGCCGCCGCAGGGCGTGCCGCTCCACGAGATGACTCCGGAGCAGTGGGAGGCGACCCGGCGCGCCAACCTGGACGGGGTGTTCTACGTGTGCCGGGCGGCCATCCCGCGCATCGCGGACGGCGGGCGGATCGTCCTGGTGTCTTCCACCGCGGGCCAGCGCGGCGAGGCGTTCCACGCCGACTACGCCGCCACCAAAGGGGCCGTGATCGCGCTCACCAAGTCGCTCGCGGTCGAGCTGGCGCCGCGGATCACGGTGAACTGCGTCGCGCCCGGGTGGGTGGATACCGAGATGGCGAGGCCGGCCTGGACCGGGGGCGGGAGTCGGGAGGCGGGCGGGGCGAGAGCGAAGATCGAGGCCGGCATCCCGCTCGGCCGCATCGCCACCGCCCAGGATGTCGCCGGGCCGATCGTGTTCCTGTGCTCCGAGCTGGCGCGCCACATCACGGGCGAGGTGCTGAACGTGAACGGGGGGAGCGTGCTGTGTGGGTGAAGCCGCCCGCGTGACGTTCCCGGCCCGTCTCCCCATCCCTCCCGAGGTGCTGCGCATCGCCGAGCGGCTGGAGGAGGCGGGCTACGAGACCTGGTGCGTGGGAGGCGCCATTCGCGACAATCTGTTGGGCTTGCCCAACCAGGACTTCGACCTCACGACGGCCGCCACGCCGGATGTAGTCCGCCGGCTCTTTCGGCGGACCGTGCCGGTGGGGATCGAACACGGCACGGTGGCGGTGCTCGACGACGCCGGCCGTCCCCACGAGGTGACCACCTTCCGGAAGGACATTCGCACCGACGGGCGGCACGCGGTGGTGGAATTCGGTGTGTCGTTGATGGACGACCTGGCGCGGCGAGACTTCACCATCAACGCCATCGCCTACCATCCCCTGCGGCACGAGTGGCGGGATCCCTTCAAGGGCGCCGAGGATCTGGCGCGGCGGCTGATCCGCTCGGTGGGGGACCCCAACTGGCGGTTTCAGGAGGATTACCTCCGCATCCTGCGGGCCCTGCGGTTCAGCGCCCGCTTCGATTTCCGGATCCACCGGGCCACGCTCGAGGCCGCGAAGGCCAACGTGCAGGGCCTGGCGCAGCTCTCCGCCGAGCGGGTGCGCGACGAGTGGTTCAAGGGAATCCTCACGGCCAAGAAGGTGTCGAAGCTGGTGAGGCTCTGGCTGGAGGTGGGGGCGGCGAGGATCTGGCTGCCCGAGCTCAGGGAGGCGGGGGGCGGGAAGCGGGAGGCGCTCCGAGGCGTGGACCTGCTGCCCCGCGACCCGGTTCTGGTCACGGCGTTCCTGGCGTCGGATCCGGCGTCCGTGCTCACCCGGCTCAAGTGCTCGAACCGCGAGATCGAGCGCGGGCGGGCCATCGCGGCGTGGCGCGACCGGTATCCCGACCCGGCGCACCTGCCGCAGGTCCGCCGCTGGCTCAGCGAGGTGGGCCAGTATGCCGACGACCTCTTGGCCCTGCTCCCGGCCCTCCCCGCCTCCCGCCTCCCGCCTTCCGCCTCCCGGCTTCCCAAGGTGGTCGCGGCCATCCGCGCCGCCAAGGACCCGCTCACCGTGAGCGATCTGGCCGTGGACGGGAACGACCTGATCGCGGCCGGAGTGCGCCCGGGCCCCGACCTGGGGGCCACGCTGAACCGTCTGCTCGACGAGGTACTGGACGACCCCCGGCGCAACACCCGGGAGTATTTGCTCTCGCGTGTCTAGCGCCCTGGCGTACGCGCTCGCGGCCGCGGCCGGCAACATCCTGGGCGCCCTGGCGGTGACCCGCCGGGCGGCCCGGAGCCTGGTGCTCATCGAGCACACGGTCGCGTTCGGCGCCGGGTTCATGCTGGCCCTGGCCTTCGTCGAGATCCTGCCCGAGGCGCTGGCCCGCAGCGGCGCCTGGGCTCCGGCGCTGGTCCTCGTGGGGTACGTGCTGGTCTATCTCACCCAGCACGCGCTCACGCCCCACTTCCATTGGGGCGAAGAGACCCACCTGGTTCACCCGCGGGCCGGCCCGTCGGCGCTGGTGGGGCTCCTCCTGCACACCTTCTTCGACGGCGTCGCCATCGCCAGCGCCTTCCTGGTGAGCACCCAGCTCGGCGTGCTGGTTTTTGTCGCCATCCTCCTGCACAAGCTCCCCGAAGGGGTCACCATCGCCAGTCTCATGGTGGCGGGCGGGCGGTCGGGCGGACAGGCGG
>DATLXT010000014.1:0-10336 GCA_035575475.1 Gemmatimonadales bacterium
GGCGGGTCTCCGGCGTGCGGTCGCCGGCCTCGCCGCCCGACTCCGCGAGCCGCGCGACGGCGACCTCGGCGTGCATCGCCTGAAGCGGTTCCTGCGGGCGGGAGACGGGGAGACGCCGGACCGGTTCTTCGCCCTGCTGACCCGGCTCCCCGACGTGGCCGACCTCTACGCCCCCGAGGTCGGAGCCGAGGTGCCGCCGGACGGCGCGCGCGAGCATTTCCGCCTCCTGCATGCCCAGGGCGGGGCGCCGGGCGGGCTTCGCGCCGCCCTCCACCTGGACTACCACACCTACCTGCCCGACGACATCCTGGCCCTGTCCGACCGGCTGGCGATGGCGCATTCCCTGGAGATCCGGGTCCCGCTGGTGGACCACGTCCTGGTGGAGCGGGTCTTCCCGCTCCCGGATCGCCTGAAGGCCGGCTGGTGGCGCGGCAAGCGGCTTCTGCGGGCGGCGCTCCGGGACCGCCTCCCGGCGGCCCATTTCCGCGCCCCCAAGCGCGGCTTCGTCGGCCCTACGGCCGCCTGGCTGCGGTACGAGCTGCGAGAGGTGCTGCTCGACGAGCTCTCGCCGGCGCGGTTGCGCCGGCTGGGCTACTTCCGCCCACCCGCGGTTGCCCGGCTGCTGGATGAGCACGTCTCGGGGCGACACAACCGCGAGGGAATCCTCTGGGCATTGCTGTGCTTCTCGACCTGGCACCGGATCTTCGTGGAGGACCAGCACCCGGCGGCAGTGTCGGAGCGCGCTCCCGCGCGCGGCGTGGCGGCCGCGGCTCCGGCGTGAGCGCCGGTCACTCGAAGCGCCGGCCCTCGCAGATCGCCTGAGCGATCCGCTCCGCGGCCCGCCCGTCCCAGCGCTCGAGGGGGATGCGGGGCCGGGCGCGCACGTCCGCGCCGTCCCGGGCCGCGGCCAGGATGGCGTCGCGCCGGGCCGCCACCAGGCGGTTGGTCCCCAGGCGGCAGGTGATGGGCCGCTCCGTGTTCGGGCGCACCGTGAGACAGGGGACGCCGAGGTAGGTGGTTTCCTCCTGGAGCCCGCCGGAGTCCGTGATCACCAGGCCCGCCGACGCCACGAGACCCAGCGTCTCCAGGTACCCGAGGGGCGGCATCAGCCGCAGATCACTGGTCGCGGCCGGAGCGAACCCGAGGCTTCGGATCCGCTCCTGGGTCCGCGGGTGGGTGGGAAAGACCACGGGTGTGTTCCTGCCGAGCGCTTCGAGCGCCCCGAGCAGGCTGCGCAACGTGGCCGGGTCGTCCACGTTGGCGGGCCGGTGCAGCGTGGCCACGACGTACGCGCCGGGCGCCACGCCGTGGCGGGCCGGGGCGTCCAGCGCCCGCGCCGCCGGTAGCATGGCGACGAGCGAGTCGATCATCACGTTCCCGACGAAATGGAGGCGTTCCCGGGGAAGGCCCTCGTGAAGGAGGTTCTCCACCGCGTCGCGGGACGGAGCGAAGAGCCAGACGGAGAGCCGGTCGGTGACCACGCGGTTGATCTCCTCGGGCATGCTCCAGTCTCCGCTGCGCAGCCCCGCTTCCACGTGCCCGACCTGGAGGCCCAGTTTGGACGCGACCAGCGCCGCCGCCAGGGTCGAGTTCACGTCGCCGTAGACCAGTACCAGGTCGGGCCGCCGCGACTCGAGCACCGGCTCGAGACGCTGCATCACGGCGGCGGTCTGCGCCGCGTGAGAACCGGAGCCCACGCCCAGGTGGTGATCGGGCTCCGGCAGACCGAGCTCCTGAAAGAAGGCGTCGGACATCACGGCATCGTAGTGCTGCCCGGTGTGAACGACGAGGTGTTCGACGCCGCCCCGGCCTGCCAGCGCCCGGTGTACCGGCGCGAGCTTCATGAAGTTGGGCCGGGCGCCGACCACCGACACCGCCCGCATGATCAGGCGACGCGCGGCCCGGCCTTGGCAACCAGCGGCCGGAAGAGGGGTTGGTTGGCCAGGGCGTAGCCGTCCATGTAGTAGGTGTAGGCGTAGTACTCGGAGTCTTCCCGCACGTCGTTGAGTACCGCGCCCAGCACCCGGAGCCGGGCCCGGCGCAGCATGTCCAGCTTGGCCTCGGCCAGGGCGCGCTCGGTCCGGCCCAGCCGGAGCACGATCAGCACACTCCCGGCCAGGGCGCCCAGGGTGAGCGCGTCCACGCCGGCGCCGACCGGAGGGCTGTCCAACACCACGACCTCGTGGGTCTCCTGAAGCCGCCGCATCAGCTCGCCCATCCGGGGCGACCCCAGCAGCTCCGGGGCGTCGGCGCGGCGAGACCCGCTGGCCAGAAAAGCAAGCCGCGCGTGCGAGGTCGCCCGCACGATCTGCTCGGGCGGCGCGGTGCCCGCCAGGAAGTCGGTCAAGCCGGGTTGCCGGGCCAGGTCCAGCGAGCGATGCAGCGCGCCCCGCCGCAGGTCGGCATCGACCAGCAGGGTGCGATAGCCGGCGTAGGCGAACGCCAGCGCCAGGTTGGCGCTCACGAACGACTTCCCGTCGCCGCTCGCCGGGCTGGTGACCGTCACCGTGAGCCGCGTCGGCCCCCCGCCCGGGCCCTGCCCGTTGAACAATCCCAGCCGGATCCCGCGGAACGCCTCGACAATCGCCTCCGCGCTCCGAGTATCGGTGTCGAGGGCATCGCGGTTGCAGTGCGGCACGATCCCGAGCACGGGGACGCCCAGCTGTTCCACCTGCGCGCGCTGGCCGATGGAACGCCCCAGGCGGTCGGCCGCGAAAGCGCCCGCACCGCCCAGCAGCAGCCCCACCAGGAGTCCCAGGGCGAGCTGTTCCGGCAGGCCGATCCCCGCCGGCGCCACGGGGAGCGTGGCGTGATCCACGATCTCGACCTGTCCCACCGTCACCGCCTCGGCGATCTTGGCGTGCTGGTATTCCACCTGAAGCGCGTCCACCACTTTGCGCGCGTTCTCGACCCGCTCCCGCAAACGGTTCTCCTCCCCCTCGGTGGCCGCGAGTTGCTGCTGGCGGCCTCGCACGTCGTTCAGCGCGGCGATGCGCCCGTCCAGGGAGCCGATAGCGCTCTGCACGGCGGCCTGCACCGCCCGTGTCAGGCTGGCCTCGGTCCCGGCGATGAGCTGGGCGAGACGCGGCAGGTCCGGATGCGACGGCGACAGGCTGGCCAACGAGTCGCGGGCCGCCTCCTGTTCGAACAGCTGGCGGCTCAGCTGGGTCACGGCCGGACCGGCGGCCAGGGAGGGCATGGCGAGCGCCGCCTGCACGGCCCGCCGCGTGGCCGCGCTGTCCCGCAGGCTCGCCAGCAGCCCCTGGTAGGTCCGGCGCTCCGCTTCGAGCTGTTCGCGCTGCAGCTCGAAGCCGGCCAGGCCCATCACGTCCCGTTCGCGGGACTCCCGCGAGCCGTACGCCCGCTCGCGGCGATTGAGAAACTCGGTGAGCTCCTGGCGGGCCTCGGCCAGGAGGGAATCGTTGACCCGAAGCTGTTCCTCCAGGAACTCCCGCCGCCACCGCGACTGCCGTTGGGCCGCCTCGGCGCTGGCCTGCTGGAAGATGTCCACCACCCGGTTGACCACCCGCTGGGCCACCACCGGGTCCGGCGCCGAGTAGGCGACATCCACCAGGTCGGTCCGGATCCGAGGCTTCACGCGCAGGTGCTCGAGCAGTCGGCTGACGGCGGCTTCGCGGGTCAGCACCACCACGCTCCCCTCGCCGGCGTCGGGACGGCCGGCAATGGCGAACCGGACGCTGTCGAACTCCACGGCCGCGCCGTAGGGCGCGCTCTGCCCTCGCGACCGGCCCAGGACGAGGTAGCGATGCGGCCCGAAGGTGAGCCGGAAGGTGTCGGCTGGAGTGCCGCCAGCTACCGCCACCTCCGCCAGGAGGCCGGGCGGGAACCCGCGAGCCGTTACCCGCAATAACGGCATCCCGTCCACCACCGCGCCGGCCACGGTGCGGCTGGTGAGCAGTTCCACTTGCGACAACAGGGGATCGGAGAACCGCTCATCCACCCGCGCTGGATCATCCACCACGCCGCCGGTCAGCGTGCGGCGCGGGTCCGACAGGCGAATGACCGCGACGGCCCGGTACACCGGGCCTTTCAGGTACGCCACCGCGGCGGCGGCGCCCACTCCCAGCGCCGCGGCCGCCAGCACCACCCGAACGTGCCGTCGCAGGGCGCCCAGCAGTTCGTCCAGACCGACCGTGCGGACCGACGCGTCCGGGGCGAGCCCCGCGGCAGTCAGCGGATCCGACATCCCGGCCTCATTGCCGGCTGTACGCCAGGACCGCGGCGACCGCCGCCGTGAGGCTGGCCAGCGGATACAGCACGTCGCGCAACAGGTTGAACCCGGAGCGGCGGCCCACGAAGATCTGATCCCCGGAGGCCACCGTCAGCGACTCGTATCGCGAGTATCCGCCGGCCAGGTTGATCACCATCGTGGTGTCCCGCCGGATGACGCGCACCCGGTCGAGCCGGCCCAGTTCGGTCGGCCCACCCGCCAGGGCGACCGCCTGCGCGAAGGTGGTCCCCTCGGCCAGGCGATAGAGGTTCGGCTGACGCACCTCGCCTGCCACCGTCACGGGGAACAGCGGCTCGACCACGAGCTGGACCTCCCGATCGTAGGCCACCAGCAAGCTGCGGAGCCGCTCCTGCGCCACCGACAGCGTCGTCCCCGCCACCTTCACCCGCTGGTAGACGGGGTGCACCAGGGCGCTGTCCGGCGCCACGGCGAACTCCCCGCTGAGTTCCGGCTGGCGCCACACGGTGATCCGGAGCGCGTCGCCGACCCGGAGCACCGGGTCAGCCAGCGGCCGCGCCAGTCGCTGGGCGCATCCGGGGCCGAGCGGCAGGACGAAGAGCACAACCGCAACACCCAACCACCTGCATCCGAAGCTCATCGAGCGTTCTCCACGCTGCGCAGTGGCATCGGGCCTCGAGCGTTGCAAGGAGCGTGCTGAGGGCCGAGGAACGGCGCGCCGATGCCGACAGGCGCGGGCCGGCCACACCCCGTCGCGCCCGCGCGACGCTGCCGCCAGCGGGCGGGCGAGCTCCTGGCATGGCTCATGCCCTGGCACGTGCTCGGTATGAACCAGACCGCGTTCTGGGCGCTCCTCTGCTTCGTGTTCGTGCTTCCGTGGGATCCGCTGGCCAACCTGCCGGTCCTGGGGTCCATCCCCCGCATCGTGGGCCTCGCGGCATCGGGCGTCGGGGTGCTGCACATCCTGGCCCGCCGCCGGGTGCGGGAACTGTCCTGGTTCCACCTGTTCGCCGCGCTGTTCGTGCTCTGGGCGGGGGTAAGCACCTTCTGGTCCCTTGACCCGGCCGCGACGCGGGCCCGGGTGGTGACCGCCGTCCAGCTGCTGGTCATGGTGTGGCTGATTTGGGAGATCGCCTGGTCGCCCGAACGCCAGCGCGCCCTGCTCCAGGCCTACGTCCTCGGCGTTTGCGTCGCCGCCCTGGCCACCATCCACAACTACTGGGCGGGGAGCGTCTGGTTGTCCGAGGGGGCCTACGAGACCTCGCGGTTCGCGGCGCTCAAGCAGGACCCGAACGAGCTGGGGGTGATCCTGGCGCTGGGGTTGCCGATGGCGTGGTATCTCGGCCTGGCCGGCGCCCAGCGGCCCCTCGCCTGGCTCTGGCGGCTGTACCTCCCGCTCGGCTTGACCGGCATTCTCCTTACCGCGTCGCGGGCCGCCTTTCTCACGGCTCTGGTGGCGCTCGGCATCGTGCCCTGGACCCTCGGGCGCGTCCGCCTCCGGACCAAAGCGGTGTTGTACGCCCTGGCGGTCGGCTCCCTGCTCCTCGCCGCTCATTTCGTTCCGGACGCGTCGCTCAAGCGCATTCAGAGCACCCGGGCCGACATCGAGGCCGGGTACTTCGGCGGCCGGATCTACATCTGGCTGGCCGGCCTCCAGGTGGCGCGGGAGCATCCGCTGGCCGGCGTGGGCGCCGGGGCGTTCGGCCCGGCCGTGGCACCCACGCTCCACCGCGAGATGGCCTCGCACCAGACCCTCCTGGAGATCCTGGTCGAGCAGGGCGTCGTCGGACTGCTGCTGTTCCTGGCCATGGTCGCGAGCGTGGTGGCGCCGTTGCGGCACCTGCCCGTGCTGGAGCGGCGGCTGTGGCTGGTCGTGCTCGCGAGTCTCGCCCTGGGGTCGCTGTCGCTCCACCTCGCCTACCGCAAGCAGTTCTGGTTCGTGTTCGGTCTGCTGGCGGCCGCGGTGGCCTGGCGACCGGCGCCGGTCGGCACGGGCCGAGCGCTCGGTGCGCCCCTGGCGCCCCTGCACCCCTGAGGCCGGCGATGCGGATCGCCTTCTTCACGCAGGACGAGGCCATCTTCCTCGCACCGATGCTGGACCAGGTGCTTTCGGCCTGCCGGGAGCACGAGTGTCGGGTGGACGTCTTCCGGCGGCCCGGCGCGGGCACGGTGCGGGACCTCTGGTGGGCGGCCCGGACCTTCGGGATCGTCTACACGATCCGCACGGGTGCGGAATACCTGTGCTGCCGGCTGCTCGACGCCGCCGAGCGCCTCGGGGTCTTGCGGCCCCGCCGAGTCTCCTCCGTCGGGGCGGCCGCCCGGCGCCACGGGGTCCCGGTGGTCCGCTGGGCCGGGTCGCCCAACGCCCCCGAGGTCGTGGCGGCCCTCCGGGCGTTCGCGCCGGACCTTCTCGTCTCCATCGCGTGCCCCCGCGTGCTCGACCAAACGGTGCTCGCCGTGCCGCGGGTGGCGTGCCTCAACGTGCACGGTGGCCGCCTGCCGGCCTACCGCGGCATGCATTCGGCGTTCTGGCAGCTGTACCGGGGCGAGGCGACGGGTGCCACCACGGTCCACGTGATGGCCCCCGAGGTGGATGCCGGGCCGATCGTCTCCGAGGAGCCCTGGACGGTGGACCCGGCCGATACCTGGCACGACGTCATGCGCAAGTCGAGGGCCGCGGGCGTGCCGGCGCTCATCCGCGCGCTCGCCATGGCGCAGAACGGAGGGCTGGACCTCAAGCCCAACGACCCGCGCCAGGGCGCGCGCTTCGGCAAGCCCTCCCGCGAGCACGTCCGCCGCCTCCGGGCCCGCGGGGTGAGGTTGCGCTGATGCGCCACGTGCTCTCCTTCGACGTGGAAGAGTACTTCCAGGTCGAAAGCCTGCGCGGCACGATCGGCCGGGACGACTGGGAGCGCTGGCCGTCGCGGGTCGAGCCGGTCACCGCGGCCCTGCTCGACCTGCTCGACGAAGCAGGAGTCCGAGCCACCTTCTTCGTCCTGGGGTGGGTCGCCCGACGGCACCCGAGGCTGGTGCGGGCCATCGCGGACCGGGGACACGAGGTGGCCTCGCACGGCTACGGCCACCGCATGGCCACCGACATGGGTCGCCGGGAGTTCGCCGAGGACGTGCGGCGGGCGCGGCTGCTGCTGTCGGACCTGGCGGGTCAGGACGTGCTCGGCTACCGGGCCCCCACATTCTCCGTGACCCCGGCCAACCCCTGGGCCTTCGACGTCCTGCGGGAGCAGGGTCATGGCTACGACAGCAGCGTCTTTCCCATTCGGCACGATCGCTACGGCTGGCCGGACTTCCCCCCCCGCCCAGTCCGGATCGTGTGGCCCGACGGCGGGGTGCTGGACGAGTACCCGCTGGCCACGCTGGACACACCGTTCGGGCGGGTGCCGGTGGCCGGGGGCGGGTACTTGCGGGCGCTCCCCGAACCGGTGTTCCGTTGGGCCTGGCGCCGTCTGACGCGGGCGGGCCGGCCCTCGGTGTTCTACCTGCATCCCTGGGAGCTGGACGCCGACCAGCCGAGGGTCCCGGTCGGCTGGGTGAACCGCTGGAGGCACTACGTGGGACTCTCGGGCACCGCCGGCCGTTTGCGGCGGCTGTTGCGGGAGTTCCGCTGGACCTCGTTCCGCGAGCTACGCGCCGCGGCCAGGCCCCTGACGCGGCTGGCGCGCGAGAGCTGGGGGGAGCCTCAGCGCGAGAGCGAGACCGTCGGGACGTCGCGGCGGCCGCGGATCACGAAGTCCAGGGTCCCGGCGAGGTAGGCGATCCCGAACGCCAGGTGGACCACGGGGAAGACCAGCAGCGAGGCGAGCCCCACCAGGATCCCCGCCCGTCCGGCCACGGAGGCCGCCGCGACGACATCGGCGGCCCCATAGGCGCCGAGCGCGAGAACGAGAAGCCCTCGGGCCGGGGCGAGCCAGGGCGCGGCCAGGGCCGCGAGCAGAAGCGTGGTCACGAAGAGCGCGGGCACGAGCTGGCGCGCGGTCATGACGGCCCCGACTTTGCGCGCCACCAGCGGCTTGAAGTAGCCGTACTGGAAGAACATCCGCCACACTTTCCGGAGCGAGGCCCGCACGTAGTAGCGGGCCACGACTCCGGGGGCGAGCACCACCCGCCCCCCCGCCCGGAGCAGGCGGAAGGTGAACTCGGAGTCCTGGCTTCTGAGCAGGTCCTCGTCGAACCGCCCGAGCCGCTCGAAGACCTGTCGCCGGTAGGTGGCGCACTGGAGCGTATCCACCTCCCGCGGCCGGTCGGTGGCGAAGCGATACCGGGCGTTGCCGTTGCCGAAGGGGTGGGCCAGCGCCGCGGCGATGGCGCGCGCCATGACGGTGGCGTCCCCGGGGTGCGGGACCCACGCTGCTCCCACGCTGTCCGCGCCGGTTTGCTCCATGCAAGCGACCAGGCCCGCGATGTAGTTCGGGGGATAGGAGGCATGAGCGTCCATCCGCATGATGATGTCGCCCCGGGCGCGGCCGATCCCCAGGTTCAGGGCGTGGGGAGTGGTGCGGTGCGGATTGTCGAGCACCCGGATGACCGGGTGGCGCGCGGCGTACGCCGCGATCACGGCTCTGGTGCCGTCCTCGCTCAGCCCGTCGACGATCAGGATCTCGAGCCGGTCCCGGGGATAGTCGTTGGCCAGCACCGAATCCAGCATCGGTCCGATGTAGGCGGCCTCGTTGCGGCACGGGACGATGATCGAGACGAAGGGCCGGGCCGCGGCGGCGCTCGGAGTTGCGGGCATCGCTGAGCTTGCTCGAGAGCTACGGACACCGGGTCGGGAAGCACGATGCGTGCCGCCCGGCGCCCTTCCCGGCCGGCCCACCTGTGGCCCGCCTGCCACAGGCGCGGCCGGCCGGGCGCGGCCCCCGTCTTGCTACGGCGTCGAGTGATGACCGCGCGGCCTCGGCTGCTCTTTCTGGGATACACGCTGCCCTACCCCCTCGATTCCGGGGCGGCGATCCGCACCTTCCATCTCCTCCGGCTGCTGGCGCGGGAGTTCGACGTGACGGCCGTGTGTTTCTCGCGCCGCAAGGGCGGGGCGGTCCCGCAACACGACCTGCCGGAACGGCTCGCGGCCGTGCGGCGCGTGGTCGAGCTCGAAGCGTTCCCCGTACCCCAGGAGTACAGCGCTGGGCGCCTGGTGTGGGATCATTTGTGCAGCGTTGCGCTCCATCGCGCGCATACGGTGTTCTCGTTCGATTCCCAGGCCGTGGTGGCCCATATCCGCGAGCTGCTCCGGACGCGGCGGTTCGACCTCATCCACGTGGACTCCGTCTTTCTGTCGCGCTACCTGCCCCAGTTCGACGGCATACCGGTGGTCCTGGGCCACCAGAATGTGGAGTCCGAGCTTTGGCGCCGCCGGGCGGCGGTCGAAGGAGCGCCGTGGCGGCGCCTGTACTTGCGGCATCAGGCTCGGCTGCTGGCGCGGGAGGAGCGGGATTGGTGCCCTCGCTGCACCTTGAACCTCGTGGTCTCCGAAGACGATCGCCTGACGCTCGAGCGTCGGATCCCGGGAGCCTCGTTCGCCGTGGTCCCGAACGGCGTGGACCTCGAGAGCTTCCGGCCCAGCCCCAATGGCGAGGCGCGGGGCCTCGTGTTCGTGGGAGAGTCCACCTGGTTTCCCAATCGTGACGGCCTGCGGTACTTCTGCGACGCGATCCTGCCCCAGGTCCGTGCCGCCTGCGGTGCGGTCCCTCTGCGCTGGGTGGGGCGAGCGCCAGAGCTGCTACGTCGCGAATTTCGTGACCGCTACGCCGTCGAGCTCACCGGGTACGTGCCCGACGTGCGCCCTTACGTGCGGGAAGCCGCCTGCTACATCGTCCCCCTCCGCGTGGGGGGCGGCACCCGGCTCAAGATTCTCGACGCCTGGGCCATGGGAAAGGCGGTCGTGAGCACGACCGTCGGCTGCGAGGGCCTGGCCGCGCGGGACGGAGAGAACATTCTCATTCGGGACGATCCCCAGAGCTTCGCCGAGGCGGTGCGCCTCGTCCTCCAGGAACCGACTCTGCGCGCCCGGCTCGGGGCCGAAGGCCGCCGCACGGTCGAGCGCCTCTACAGCTGGGAGCGCATCGGCGACGTGCTCCTCCGCCTCTACCGCCCCCTGGCCCGCGACCGGCG
>DATLXT010000015.1:0-2537 GCA_035575475.1 Gemmatimonadales bacterium
CTGGCCGACCAGTTGTCCCTCTCCCGCACCCAGGCCGCCCGGCTGATCGCGGCCCAGCGGGTCACCGCCGGCGGCAAACCCCTGCGCGCTTCCGCCGTGCTCGAGCGCGGCGCGGTGGTGACCGTGGACTTTCCCGCGGCGGAGCCGCCCCGTACGCTCGCTCCTGCTTCCCCGGCGCTCGAGCTCCGCTTCGTCTACGAAGACGAGCACCTCGCGGTGCTGGACAAGCCCGCCGGCCTCGTGGTCCACCCGGGTCCCGGCCACTGGGACGACACGCTGGTCAACGTGTTGGTGGGGCGGGGGACGCCGCTCTCGAGCGGCTCGGATCAAGGGCGTCCGGGCATCGTGCACCGTCTGGACCGCGATACCTCCGGGCTCCTGCTCATCGCCAAGACCGACCTGGCCCACCGGCGCTTGGCCCGCGCCCTCGAGCGACGCGAGATCCGCCGCGCCTACGCCGCCCTCGCCTGGGGGCACTTCGCCCGGCCGGAGGCCGAGATCGAGGCACCCATCGCACGACACCCGCGGGATCGCCAGCGGATGGCCGTCCTGGCGGGGGGCCGTCACGCCGTCACCCACGTGCGCGTGGTCGCCCGGTTCGCCCTGGTGGATTTGCTGCGGGTGCGGCTCCAGACCGGCCGCACCCACCAGATCCGGGTGCATCTGGCGCACGTGGGGCACCCGGTGGTGGGAGACCGCGACTACGCGTTCGGCGGAAGCCGGCGGGTGACGCCGGACCAGCGGGGCGCCGCCGAGGCGCTCGAGGCGCTCGCTCCCCGCCAGCTGTTGCACGCGGCCGAGCTCCGGCTGCGGCATCCGATCAGCGGGGCCTGGCTGGTCTTTCAGTCCGAGTGGCCGGAGGATCTGCGGCCGGCCCTGGCGCGCGCAGCCGGCGATCCCAGTTTGCTTGCTCAACGCAACCCCTTGCAGTATCTTGGCTTCTTCGCCTCGGATGAGTGACGCCGCCCTACGGCTGCTGGTTTTTCGGGTGGGAAACCTGGTGTGCGCCGCCGAGGTGGACCGGGTCCGGGAGATCCTGCCGCGCCTGGCGCCCACCCGGGTGCCGGGTGCTCCGCCCGCCGTCGCCGGATTGATCAACGTTCGGGGCACGCTCGTCACGGTGGTGGATGGGTGGCGGGCGCTGAATCAACCGGTGCCGGTCGGGAACGGGGGGGCCAGCACCATCCTCCTCGAGGTCTCGCGCCCGGGAGGGAGCGGGGGAAGCGGGCGACGCGTCATCGGCCTCGTGGTGGATGAGGTCATGGATCTTCTGGCCGTGGGGCGGGACGCGCTGGAGCCGCGGCAGGCGCTCCCCGGTCTTGATCCCACGCTCGTCCGGGCCGTGGGGCGGCGTGGCGGCACGCTCTTCGTCGTCCTGGATCCGGATTCCTTACTCGCGCCCATGCTCAGTGCGTAGGGAGGGTGTGTGAGCCACACTGTTCTCGTCTGCGACGACGCCATCTTCATGCGGACGATGATCAGCGACATTCTCGCTCAGGCGGGCTTCGAGATCGTGGGCGAGGCGGAGACGGGCGTTCAGGCGGTCGAGAAGTACAAGCAGCTGAGGCCGGATCTCGTCACCATGGACATCGTGATGCCGGACATGGGCGGCATCGACGCGGTGCGCGAGATCGTGAAGTTCGACCCCGATGCGAAGATTCTGATGTGCAGCGCCATGGGCCAACAGGCGCTGGTGGTGGAAGCCATCCAGGCCGGCGCGAAGGATTTCGTGGTCAAGCCGTTCCAGCCGTCCCGCGTGCTCGAGGCCGTTCAGCGGGTCCTGGGGTAGCGGATGGACCTTTCGCAGTACGCCGAGCTGTTCCTGGCCGAGAGCCGGGAACATCTCTCCGCCTGCAATCAGTTGCTGCTCGAGTGGGAACGGGTGCCGACCGCCACCCAACCGGTCCAGGGTCTCTTCCGCGCCGTCCACACCATCAAGGGCATGGCGGCCACGATGGGCTATGCGCGCGTGGCCGATCTGGCCCACCGTATGGAGAACCTCCTGGACCGCCTGCGCAAGACCGGGGCGGTGCCGGGGGACGACGTGCTCCAGCTGCTGTTCCGGGCCACGGACGCCCTGGAGCAGGGGGTCAACCTGTCGGTGGCGGGGCGGGAGCGGCAAGCCGAAGTCGCGGCTCTCGGAGCCGAGCTTGACCGGGCCGCCGAGCGCGTCGGCGCGCCGGCGGAGCCCCCAGCCTCCCCAGCCCCTCCCGTCCCCCCAGCGCCCCGCGCCCCCGCCGCCCCGTCGGCTGCCCTGGGGGCCCTGCCGCTCGAGCCTGAGCTTCCGGTTGCCGGAGGCCGGCTGGTCCAGGTGATTCTGCGTGCCGAGGCGGCGTTGAAGGGCGGCCGTGCCATGCTGGTTCTTCGGCGGGCCCAGGCGTTGGGGGCGGTGCATGAGGTCGCCCCGCCCACGAGCGCGTTCGAGGCCGAGGATTTCGACGGTCGGTTCGCCTTCCGGCTCGAATCCGGTGCCTCTGCGGCCGAGATCGAGCGGGCGCTCCGCGCGGCGGGCGATGTGGAGCGTGTGATCGTCGCGG
>DATLXT010000016.1:0-2445 GCA_035575475.1 Gemmatimonadales bacterium
CCGCCCGGACGGCCGGCTGGTGGCCCTCGAGGCCGCCCGCCTGCTCCAGGGGGCGGCGCCGCGCGGGCGGGAGCCCTTCGCGCCGCCCTTCGCGCTTCCCGGCCTGAACGGCGACACCGTGCGGCTGGCCGACTACGCGGGCCGGGTCACGCTGATCAACTTCTGGGCCTCGTGGTGCGATCCCTGCCGCGAGGAGTTCCCCCACATGGCCGCGCTGTATGGCGAGTTCGACCGCCGGGATTTCGACATCGCCGCGATCTCGGACGACGTCGATCGGGGCGCGATGCTCGACTTCGTGCGCGCGTTTCGCCCGCCGTTCCCCATTCTGGTGGGCGGGGGCCGGATGCGGCGGACCTATCACTACCGCGGTCTGCCCTACTCGGTGCTGCTCGACCGCCGCGGGCGGATCGTCGAGCGCATCTTCGGCTTCGGCGGCGCGTCCGAGTTCCGCCGCCTGCGCGAAACTATTGCGAAGGAGGTAGCGGCGCCCTAGCCTTCTACGCGTGACCGAACCCGTGCCTCCCGCGTCTCGCGTCCCCCAACCCGTCATCATCGACACCGACCCCGGCATTGACGACGTGCTGGCGATCTGGCTCGCGCTGCACTCGCCCGAGCTCGAGGTCCGCGGGATTTCCATCTCCTACGGCAACACCACGGTCGCGCACGCCTACCGGAACGCGGTCGAGGTCCTGCGCCGGGCGGGGCGCCGGCTGACCCTGGCCGTGGGGGCCCGGCGGCCGCTCCGGCGCCCGCTCGCGGTGGCGCTGGAGACGCATGGCGGGTCCGGGTTCGGCTACGCCGAGCTGCCGCCGGCGGGCGTGGCGCTGGACTGGGTGATGCCGTTCGACCGCCTCCTGGCCGGGCAACCGGAGCCGGTCACGCTCGTGACCCTGGGTCCGGTGACCAGCCTGGCCCACGCGATTCATCGGGACCCGGCGCTGGTCCGGGCCAAGGTCAAGCGTTGCATCGCGATGATCGGCACCCTCGCGGCTCCGGGAAATACCACGCCCTACACGGAGTTCAACGCCTGGTGCGACCCGGAAGCGCTCGAGACCGTGCTCCGGGCCGAGCTCCCCATCGACCTGGTGGGCCTCGACGTCACCCGGCAGTTCGTCCTCCGGGCGGAGGAGATCGAGCGGCTGGGACAGGCGCCGGACGGCCTGGCCCACTGGTTCCACGACGCCCTGCGCTTCTATCTCGAGTTCCACCGGAAGTACGAGGGGCTGGACGGGTGTGTGATCAACGACGTGCTCCCCATCGCGGCCCTGATCCAGGAAGACGCGCTGGAGTTCCAGCCTCAGCGCGTGGCCGTGGACCTGGAGACCGGAGACCATCGCGGGCGCACCCGGATCGACCCCGAGGGCTACCGGGTCCGGGTGGCGACCGCGGTCCGCACCGAACCGGTCCGCGCCCTGCTCGTCGAGCGGGTGCTGCCCTGGGCCGAAGCTCCGGCCGCGAGCCCGGCGTGACCCCGCCGGGCACGCTGCCGCGGAAGGTCGCGGTCATCGGCGCGGGCGACATCGGCTGCGGCTGGGCCGCGCTGGTCGCGTCGGCCGGGTGGCCGGTGACCATCTTCGACATCAACGCCCGGGCCATGGAGCGCGCCCTGTACGAAGTCCCGCGGCGGACCCGCGCGCTGGTGGCGCTGGGGCGCGCCACCCAGGGCGTCGTGGAGCGGGGCCTGCTGGAGCACCGGCAGGCCCGGAGCCTGCTCCAGGCCGTGGGCGATGCCGACTGGGTGATCGAGGCCGTCACCGAAGACCTCATGGCCAAGCAGAAGCTCCTCGCGGCGGTGGACGACGCCGCCCCCGCCGCCGCCCTGATCTCGAGCTCGTCGAGCGGCCTCGCCCCCAAGGACGTGTTCGGGATGTGCCGCCGGCGGGCGCGGTGCCTCGTGATCCACCCCCTCAACCCGCCGGAGCTGGTGCCTCTGGTCGAGGTGATCGCCGGGCCGGAGACGGGACGCGACGAGCGGGAGCACGCCGACGGCTATTTGCGGGCGCTGGGCCGGGTGCCGGTGCACATCCGGAAGCCGGTGCCCGGCTACGTGGTGGGGCGGATCGCCGCGGCGGTCTGGCGCGAGTGCGTGGACCTGGTCCTGCGAGGCGTAGTGGACGTGGACGACCTGGACCGCGCCGTCTCGCTGGGCCCGGCGTTGGGCTGGGCCGCCGCCGGGCCGCACCTCACCTATCACCTGGGGGCGGGCGACGCCGGAGTGAAGATCTTCCTCCAGCGCCTGCTCCGAAGCTTCGAGGAGTGGTGGTCGGACCTCGCCACCTGGCACCGCCTGGAGCCGGAGCAGCAACGGGCGCTGATCCAGGCGATCGAGAGCGCCTACGCCGAAAAAATCGAGCGCCTGCGCGAAGCGCGCGATCGGCGCCTGTCGGCGATTCTCCGAGCCCTGGAGCAGGCCCGCGAACCCTGAAGCCGGCGCTACCCGCCCCC
>DATLXT010000017.1:0-6418 GCA_035575475.1 Gemmatimonadales bacterium
GGCACGGACGCGCCGATTCCGGTAATTTTCCGTTCCAGGACCAGGCGGGCTCGGGACCCGGGAGGCCAGGTTATGACCCAGCGCAGAACGCTCGCGATTCTCGTCGCCGGCGGACCCGCACCGGGCGTGAACAGCGTCATCGGCGCGGCGACCATCCGGGCCCGGCTCGAAGGGCTGGACGTGCTCGGGGTGCGCGACGGCTTCGAGTGGATCATGCAGGGCGACGTGGAGCACGTCACCCCGCTCGATATCGCCGAGGTGAGCCGCATTCACTTCCGCGGCGGCTCCTACATCGGCATCTCGCGCGCCAACCCGACCACCGATCCGGCCCTGCTGGAAAACGCCGTGGTGTCGCTGCTCCGCCTGAACGTGAGCGACCTCATCACCATCGGCGGCGACGACACCGCCTACTCGGCGCTCCGCCTGGCGCAGAAGGCCGCCGGGCGGATGCGCGTGGTCCACGTTCCCAAGACCATCGACAACGACCTCCCCCTTCCGCCGCAGGTGGACACCTTCGGCTTCCAGACCGCCCGGCACTACGGCGTGGAGATCGTGAAGAACCTGATGGTGGACGCCAGGACCACCTCCCGGTGGTACTTCGTGATCACCATGGGACGGAAGGCGGGACACCTCGCCCTGGGGATCGGGAAAGCGGCAGGCGCGACCGTCACCCTCATTCCCGAGGAGTTCCTGGGCGGACCGATCCGGCTGAAGACCGTGGTGGATACCCTGACGGGCGCGGTCATCAAACGGTTGTCCGACGGGCGCCGCGACGGCGTGGCGATCATCGCCGAGGGGCTGGTGCTCGGCATCGACCCGGGCGACCTGGCAGGCCTCGACGAAGTGGAGCGCGACACCCACGGGAACGTGCGCATCGCCGAGGTCAACCTGGGCGAGATCCTCAAGGCCCAGGTGACCCGGCGCCTCAAGGAGTTCGGCCTCAAGACGACCATCGTGGCCAAGAACATCGGGTACGAGCTGCGGTGCGCCGATCCCATCCCGCTGGACCTGGAGTACACCCGGGACCTGGGCTACTGCGCGGCCAAGTACCTGCTGGAGGGCGGGAGCGGCGTGGTGATCTCCATGCAGGGCGGGCGGTTCGTGCCCATCCCCTTCGAGGAAATCCTCGATCCCGCCACGGGACGGCCGCGCATCCGGCTGGTGGACATCCACTCGACGCGCTACGCCATCGCCCGGCGCTACATGCTGCGCCTGCGGCGGGACGACTTCGAGGATCCCCACGAGCTGGCCCGCTTCGCGGCCACGGCGGGGGTGAGCCTGGAGGAGTTCCGCCGCCAGTTCGAGTACCTGGTCGAGGCCGAGCCGCCGCCGCTCGTCCTCACCCAGGCGGCGGGTGAGGCACCGGCGACGGAGTGGCCGGTAGTGGCGTAGCTGCCGGTTCCTGCGCGTCAAACCGGAAGCCGGACAGTGAGTTAGCCTGTGTGATGTAGATCACAAGATTTCTGTGCGCATGACATTGCCTGCCAGCCGTCGACGCCCCATCATCAGTGCCCACCCGGCCAGGCGTTCCCGTCGGCCGGGCCGCTCGACCTTCACTCGCCGAGGTTCGGATGCCGGGACTGCGGTGGGGCCGCCTCCAACTCGATGTTGACTGCCACCTGCGCCGGGGCGCCTGGTATCGCGTGGTGGAGCTCCAGGGGATGCAGGCGGTCGTGGACGTCAACCAGCGCCCCCTCCCGGTCCCGCGGTATGCCCTCGAAGTCGTGAGCACCCCGCCCAAGCGCTGGAGCGTGGTGCCCGCACCCCGGAACGCCGCCAAGCTCCCCAGGGAGTTTACCCCGCGGTACGCGGTCTGCCCCAACTGCCGCGAGCGCCAGCCGCTGCGCGACCGGGCCCGGACCCTGCGGTGCGGGCGTTGCCGCGGGGTCTACGAAGTGGCCTGGAACGAGGGGTATCTGCTGGTTTACTGACGGACCGCGAGCACCTCGAGCTCGAACCGCACCGCGTCGGCCACCTTCACCGTCCCGAGGGCGGTGCTGTAGGGCCGCATCCCAAAGTCCGTTTGCTTCAGCGCAAAGCGGGTGGACGCGTGGAGCGTGTCTCCCCGAAAATCGAGCGTCACCTCCACGGTCAGCGGCCGGGTCTGGCCCGCCAGCGTAAAGTCACCCGCCACCCGCACTCCGCCCTCGATGGGCGTCACCTCGCGCGAGACGAACCGGGTTTCGGGATAGTCCCGGACCTTGAGCGTTTGCTCGCGCATGGCCCGGGTCATCTTGGCCAGGTCCGAGGGCTTCGCCTGGGTCAGGATTTCGAGGCTGTCGGTGAGGACGGTGATGGTGACCGACGAACGCTCGGGGGCGGCGGGGAAGTAGACGATCCCGCCGCGGAATGCCCGGGCCCGCACCAGGTGCTCGTGCCCCAGCCCGCCCAGGAGTCCGGCGCGGCCGGTGCGGACCTCGAGTCGGCTGGCCGGGGCGAGGGCGAACACGAGGGAGTCCGGCTCCTGCGCGTCCGCCGCGGCGGCGGTGAGCAGGAGGCCCAGTCCGGCCATCAAGGAGTTCCGGTTCACCGCTCGCAGCCTGGGCCGTGGTTCCCTAACTTACCCTCATGCATCGCTCTGCCTCGGGCTGGGTCACAGCCCTCATCCTGCTGGGCCAGGCCGCGGCCGGCCAATCCGCCCCCGCCCGGGTGGCACGCCCCGCCGCCGTGGCCGTGCCGGCTCGCCTGGCGCCGACGGTGGACGGCCGGCTGGACGAGGCCGCCTGGCAGGAAGCGCCCGCCATCGGCGAGTTTGTTCAGCATGAGCCCCACGAGGGCGCCCCGCCTTCCGAGCCGACCGTGGTCCGGATCCTCTACGATCGGGAAGCGCTCTACATCGGCGCCTGGCTCTACGATCGCGATCCCGCGGGGATTGTCCAGGGCGAGACCCGCCGGGACGCGAGCCTGGACGACACCGACGCGGTGCTCATCCTGCTGGACACCTTCCGCGACCGCCAGAGCGCCTTCGTGTTCGGCACCAACCCCGCCGGCATCGAGTACGACGGCCAGGTGACCGGGGAGGGGGCGGGGAACTTCGCCGCGGGGGCGCGGCAGCAGGTCGGCGCGGGCGGGGGGTTCAACCTGAACTGGGACGGGAGCTGGACCGTCGCCACGTCGCGGGACGGCGCCGGATGGTATGCCGAGTTCCGGATTCCGTTCGCCACCCTGCGCTACCCGGCGGGCGGGCCGCAGACCTGGGGGCTCAACCTGGCGCGCCACATTCGGCGGCGCAACGAGCAGGTGTTCTGGGCTCCGATCGGCCGCCAGTATGACCTCTACCGGGTGTCCGGGGCCGGGGTGCTCGAGCTCGAGGCCCCGGCGCGCCGGGTGATGACGGTGACGCCGTACGTCCTGGGCTCGGTGCGGCGTGACTTCCAGGCCGGCACGGCCGCCGACGGCTCGGCCGAGGCGGGCGGCGATGCCAAGGTCGGCCTCACGTCGAGCCTGGCCCTCGATCTCACCGTCAACACCGACTTCGCCCAGGTCGAGGTGGACGAGCGCCAGGTCAACCTCACCCGCTTCAATCTCTTCTTCCCCGAGAAGCGGCCGTTCTTCCTGGAGAACGCCGGCACCTTCGCGGTCGGGACGCCGCAGTCGGTGGAGCTGTTCTTCAGCCGGCGCATCGGCCTGGACAGCTCGGGCGCGCCGGTGCCCATCACGGCGGGCGGGCGCCTCACCGGCAAGATCGGCGGCTTCACCGTGGGGTTGCTCGACCTGCGCACCGAGTCCGTGACCGGCGTCCTGCCGGCCACGAACTACGCCGCGGCCCGTGTGCTCCGCGACCTGCCCAACCGCTCGCGCCTCGGGGTGCTGGCGGTGAGCCGGGCCGCGGTGGGGGGCGGCCCCGGAGATCACAACCGGACGTACGCCGTGGACGGCCGCCTGGGGATCGGCGACGCGGTGCTGATAGACGCCTATGCGGCGGCTACCGAGACACCGGGCCTCGCCGGACGGGAGCACGCGGCCAGCCTGAGCGCGGCCTATACCACGCGCCAGTGGCGCGTCGAGGCCGCCTACCGCGAAGTGGGCGAGGCCTTCAACCCCGAAGTGGGGTTCCTCGAGCGGGCCGGCTACCGCTACGTGAGCGCCTTCGCGATGCGCTACCTCCGACCGCAGGGCCTGGGGTGGCTCCGCGAGCTGCGGCCCCACGTTTCCTACCGGGGGTTCTTCGACTTCTCGGGGTTCAACGAGACCCGGAACATTCACTTCGACACCCACTTCGAGTTCCCCGACGGCGCGTTCTTCAGCCCGGCGTTCAACCTCACGCGGGAGGGGTTGCGCGACACCTTCGACATCGCGCCGGGCGTGCGCGTGCCCCCGGGGACGTACGACAACGTCGAGGCGGCCTGGCGTTTCAACACCGATGAAAGCGCGCCCCTGGCCCTCGAGGGCGAGCTCAACGTGGGCGGTTTCCTCTCGGGCACCCGGCGAGGCGGAGTCCTGGCTCTCACCGGGCGCCGGGGCGCCACCATCGCCGCCTCCCTGCGGCTGCGCTATGACGACGTCGAGCTGGCCGAGGGCGAGTTCACCACGACGCTGGTCAGCCTGCGCACGGCCTACTCGTTCACCCCCCGGATCTATCTGCAAGCCCTGGTACAGTACTCCAACCGGGATCGGAACTGGTCGGGGAACCTGCGGTTCGGCTGGCTGAACACCGCGGGGACCGGCCTGTTCCTGGTCTATAACGAGACCCAGGGCACCGGCTCCCGGTCGGGCCCGCTCGACCGGGCCTTCATCCTCAAGTTCACCCGCCAGTTCGCCCTCGCCGGGTGAGCGCCGCCCGGCCCCGGGCTCTTGCGGCGCCGCGCCCCTCCCCCATGTTGTGAGCCGCACCCACTGCGCGGCCGTGCTCCCCATGCCGGATCCCCGTCGCCTGACGAGCAGCGCCCTGGCGGGCGTCGCGGCCGCCGCCACGCTGGCGTGCGGGCTGGGGGGCCTCGTCAGTTCGGCCGGGTTGCGGGACGTGGTCATCGAGTTCCAGGGCGACACGGTGCTCCCGGTGGGCGTGTCCCGGCCGTTCAGGATCACGGTCCGCGCGGAGGGCGAGGTGCTCGTGGCCCCGCGGCTCGCGCTCACCATCGCCGACACCTCGGTGGTCGTCCTCACGGCCGGCGGCGACTCGCTCCTGGGGCGCAAGGCGGGGAGCCGGACCGAGCTCATCGTGCGCCTCCTGACCTCCGTCGCCACCGATTCCACCCCCACCCTGGCGCAGGGACTTCGGGTCACCGGCGGACCCGGCTCGCCATGAAGTGCTTCCGCTGCGGCGCCGAGGTGCCGGCGGACCAGCGCTTTTGCGGGCAGTGCGGGGTCCGGGTCTCCGACCCGCATGAGGAGACCATCGCCCTTCCTGCGGAGGACGAGGGCACGCTGCTCCGGACCGTGCGCCTGGTGTTCGCCGGCGAGTACGACGTGGAGCGCGAGGTGGGGCGGGGCGGGATGGCGGTGGTCTTCAAAGCCACCGAGCTGGCCCTGCGGCGCCCCGTGGCGCTGAAGGTCCTCCCGCCCGAGGTCGGCGTCACGCCGAAGGCGGTCGAGAGGTTCCAGCGCGAGGCCCGCCTCATCGGCGAGCTGGATCATCCCAACATCACCCCGGTGTACCGGGCCGGGCAGGTGGGCGGCATCCTGCACATCGTGATGAAGTACGTGGAAGGCCGCACCCTGGAGCGCATCCTCCAGGATCAGGGACCGCTCCCGGTGCCGGTGGCCCTGGCCGTCCTGCGGGGCGCCGCGCGCGCGCTGACCTACGCCCACGAGCGCAACATCGTGCATCGAGACGTCAAAGGAGCGAACATCCTGATCGACCGCGACGGGCGGGTCCTGGTGTCGGACTTCGGGGTGGCCCTGCGGGCGTCGGACGTGACCCTGACCGCCCCGGGAGCCATCATCGGGACGCCGGCCTTCATGAGCCCGGAGCAGTGCGCCGGGCGGCGCGCCCTGCCGCAGAGCGACCAGTACGCCCTCGGCATCGTGGCGTTCCACATGCTCGCCGGGTCGGTGCCGTTCCACGGCGACACGCTGGCCGGGGTGATGCAGCACCACTTCTTCACCCCGGTACCGGACCTCCGACGCGTCCGACCCGACATCCCGCCCCAGTTGATCGAGGTCGTGAACCGCGCGCTGGCCAAGGACCCTCGCGACCGCTACCGCACGACCCGCGAGATGCTCACGGCGATCGGCGCGGTGCCGTTCTCCGAGATCGAGCGCCAGGAAAGCGAGCGCCTGTTGCGGGAGCTGGCCCGAGGCACGGTGATCGACCGCGTCCGCACCGAGGAACTGCCGGCGCTTCCCGAGATGCCCACGCTCAGGGTGCCACCGATGCCGCCGCGGCGACGGCTCCTGGTGCCGGTGGGGGTGTCCGCCGCCGCGGTCCTGGGGCTCGCCGCGGTGATCTGGGGGTTGCGGCCCTGGGGCTCGCGGG
>DATLXT010000018.1:0-4484 GCA_035575475.1 Gemmatimonadales bacterium
GCACGCCTTGGGGCTGCGCCGGCGCCAGCCGGCCGCCCGCCAGGGCGGCCACGATGTCGGTCTGGCTGATCACCCCCACCAGGACGCCGTCGCGTTCCACCCAAAGCCGCTGGACGCCGAACTTCAGCATGTCCCGCGCCGCCTGACGAACCTCCGTCTCGGGCGCCACCGTCAACGGCCACGGGTTCATGATCTCGAGCACCCGGGTCTTCCGGAACAGGCGTTCACGGGCCCGCGGCTCGCCGTGTTCGCTCTCCGCCCGGAGAACGTCCCGTGCCGAGACCACCCCGACCGCCCGGCCGTAGCGGTCCACCACGGGAAGCGCGGACACGCCCGCCTCGACCAGGGCCGTCACCGCGTCCTCCACCGTGGCGTCCACGCTGATGGTCTTGAGATCGGTCCGCATCAGGTCCGCGACTTTCATGGGATTCCCCCCGAAGCGCCCGCGTCCACGTCCACGACGCCGATGTAGGGGAGCGTGCGCCAGCGGTCCGCGTAGTCCAGTCCGTATCCCACCACCCAGCGGTCCGGGATGTCGAACCCCACGTAATCGAGCGTCACGTCCACCTCGAGGCGCCCGGGCTTACGGGTCAGGGCGCAGGTCTTGAGCGATGCGGGTCCCCGGGCGCGCAAGATGCGGACCAGGTAGGCGAGGGTGCGCCCGCGGTCCACGATGTCCTCCACCACCAGCACGTGGCGCCCGGCCACCGGCGCGCGCAGGTCCATGACCAGCCGCACCTCGCCGCCGCTGGCACCCTGCTCGTAGCGCGAGAGCGCGATGAAGTCCACTCGGTGGGGCACGGTCAGACGTCGCGCGAGATCGGCCAGGAAGATGAACGCGCCCCGCAGGACGCCGACCAGCAGCAGCTCGCCCGCGGCCGCATAGTCGGCCGAGATCTGCCGGGCCAGCTCGTCCACCCGCCGGGCGATCGCGGCCTCCGGGATCAGGACCTCGGGCGTCACAGCTTCGCCGTCGCCACCGCCCCGACGATGTCGGTCTGGGAGATCACGCCGACCAGCCGGCCGTGATCCGTGACGAAGAGCCGGTGAACCTCGAGATACAGCATCCGCCGGGCCGCCTCCTCGACGTCCTCATCGGGCTCGATGGTGATCACGCGCGGCGTCATCAGCTCCCGCACCAGCGTCTCGCTGAACAGCCGGCCCCGCTCCTCGGGGCTGCCGGCCTCCGCCACGGCGGTGAGAATGTCGCTGGTCGAGAGCACGCCCACCAGCTGGCCACGCCCATCCACCACCGGGAGCGCGGAGAGGTGGCCGTCGGCCAGGCTCACCACCGCTTCGCCCACGGTGTCATCGGGCCTTGCGGTCTTCACGCCGGTCCGCATCACTTCGGCGACTCGCATCGCGCCTCCTGGTGAGATCGTCCGATGAACGGTGGGCGGGTGGGCGTGAAGGAGCTCTGAAGGGCCGGGTAACACCCGTTCACCCCCCCAAGCCCCTGACTAGATGTCCGAGAGCCCCGACGGCCGCACCCGGCCCCAGAGGTTGACGGCGAACGCCGCGGCGGCGGCGATCTCGATCGCCCGGCCCAGCGCGGCGAGCGGGGCGCCTGCCGGCAGGAGGGGCGCCACCGAGACGAGCAGCACGCCGGCGTTGAGCAGGACGAACGCGCTCCACGCCAGCCCCGCGCTCCCGTAGGCGCTGCGCGGCACGCCGAACCGGGGGAAAATCCAGAGCGCCACACCCATCACCAGTTGGACCAGCCAGCCGATCAGCAGGAATTCGAGATGCGCGGGGCGCAGGGCCCATGCCAGCGCGGTCCGCGACCCCAAACCCTTTTCGGCGAGGAGCCAGGCGCCCAGCGAGAACCCGACCACCAGGTAGCCGAGCGCGGTCCGGACGAACCACGCGCTCACCCGGGGCACGGCGCGCTACCGCTCCCGGACCCGCGGCCACATGGCGACCGCGAAGCCCAGGCCCGCGAGCCACTGCGCCACGGCCGAGGCTACCAGCACGGCGCCCCAGCCGGACGAGGGCTGGAGCTGGTGCATCGGCTCGGCCACCGCGCGCAGCAGCAGGCCTCCGTGGAGCAGGGCGAAGGTCGCGATCGCGAGCGCGTTGCTCCCGCGAGGCCGCTCCGGGCTGTGCTTGGGAAACATCCAGTAGGCCACGCCGAAGATCATCCCGGTGATCCACCCCACCACCAGGAGGTGGATGTAGGTGGGCCCCGAGGCGGCCCAGACGGCGGGCAGGCCCAACGGGCGCTGCGCGGCCGCGAGCGCACCCCCGAGCAACGCCGCCACCAGGTACAGCAGGGCGAGCTTGATGTACCAGCGGGTGAGCGGGGGCACGGCGCTACAGGTCGCGACCGGCGTAACGGCGGCCCGCGAGCGCGAGCGGGACGGCGGTCCAGAGCCCGAGACCCGCCACCAGTACGACCGCACCCCAGCCGCCCAGGACCCGCCTCAGGGCCGCACCGGTGGGTCCGGCCACGACATCGGCCTGGAACAGCCCCAGCCCCAGGGCCCTGGCCCCGTCCACCGGATCGGCCAGGAGCAGGAGCGAAAGCCCCCAGCCGCTGGGTCCGGGCGGAAGCAGGGCGAGGACCGCGATGGCCGCGAGGTCCACGCCGACCGCGAGGACGAACCACGTCACCACGGCCAGCGCGATGGCCCGGACGCGGGAGCGGGCCGCCACGCCCAGCCACAACCCCAGCGCGAGCGATGCGGCGAGCACGAGCAGCGCCACGACCAGCAACGCCAGGTAGCGCGGGGCGTCCGCCCCACCCGCCGCCAGGCCCACGACCACGCCCGCCGCACCGAGCCCCACCAGCAGGGCGGCGGCGAGGGTGATGAACCAGGCGGCCCATCGGGCCAGGACGATCCTCTGCCGCGGCACCGGCAGCCCGGCCAGGAACTCCAGGTCGTGGCACTCGGCCCCCGCCACGGCGCCCAGCAGGAGGGCCGCGAGCGGCACCACCCAGAGCACGAGCTGTAACAGGCTCACGGAGGTGCGGGCGAAGCCCTGCACGGTGATGACGCCGCCCGCCGCGAGGCCGACGACCGCGATGGTGAGGCTCGCGGCCGCGAAGGCGGCGGCGAACACCCAGGCGGTGCGGCCCCGCCGGGCGCCGCTCAACTCGAAACTCACGAGCCCGGTCACGCCGCGTCCCCCCGGATCAGGCGCAGCTCCGCCGCGCCGGCCCGCCCGCGGGCCACCAGCACCCGATAGATGCGCTCGATGGGCGCCTCGGCCGACGCCTCGGTCCACGGGACGCCGGCCGCCCGGGCCAGGTCGGGAAGGGCGCCCTGCACCACCGCCCGGCCGTCCACCAGCACGACGATGCGGTCGGCGAGGGCCGCCACGTCGTACAGGTGGTGCGATGCGAAGAGCACCGCCACCCCGCGGTCGCGGGCTTCACGAATGGTGGCCCGGACCTCTTCCGATCCTTCCGCGTCGAGGTTGATGCTGGGCTCGTCCAACAGCAGCGCGTCCACCCGGCCCATGGTGGCCAGGGCGAGCATGGCGCGCTGCCGCTGGCCGCCCGACAGCTCTCCCAGCGAGGCGCCGGCCCGCGGGAGGAGGCCAGCGCTCTCCAGCGCCGTCTCCGCCGCCTCGAGCGGCAGGCCGCGAACCCGGCACACCAGCAGGGCCAGGTCCCAGAGCACGGTGCTGGCCGGTACGCCCAGCCGCTGAGGGAGGTAGGCCAGGTGCTTCCGCGCCTCGAGCGACTCCCGCACGATGTCGTGACCCGCGATTCGGGCACTGCCGCGGTCGGGGCGCAGGATGCCGGCGAGGATCCGCAGGGCGGTGGACTTCCCGGCGCCGTTCGGCCCGACCAGCGCCACGACCTCGCCGGGCGCGACCCGCGCGCTGAGGTCGGCCAGGGCGGCGCGCCCGCCGAACGACTTGGACAGGCGATCCAGCTCGATCACGGATGTGCCCGGCTTTCCGCCGGCTCGTGGTCGTCGTCCGAGCCCGCCGGCACAGCCGCCGCACCTCGGATCTCGGTGTGCCGGATCTGCCCGCCCAGATGAGCCGTGCGAGCCAGCAAGACCCCCGCCACCACCGCCAGCACCAGCGAGGCCGTCACGAAATGCCGGGCCACCGCCCGACCCCGGCGCAGCGTCCACCAGCCCGCAAGCGCGACCATCGCGAGCGCGCCGGCCGCGACCAGCGACACCAGCGCCGACCCCTCGTGCCCCTCGATGGCGGCTTCGGAGACCCCCGAAAGGTCCTCCACGACCTCTTCGGCGGGCTCGCCGCTCAGGTACACGGGGCCGGCCGCGACCGCACTGGCGAGCAGGGTGACCAGCGCGGCGCGCTTCAAGACGTCATTCCGCTCCACCAGGGCGGTGACCAGCAACAACGTCCCGAGGAGGATCCCGAAGATCGGGACGTGGTTGAGCACCAGATGCACGTATGCGGCGTTCATGAGCGCATCCTTCCGGTGAGTTGGGGGGTCCGGGGGCCGCGCTTCCGCCCCGCGACCAGCACGGCGAGGCCGGCCGCGAAGGCCAGCGCCC
>DATLXT010000019.1:0-4466 GCA_035575475.1 Gemmatimonadales bacterium
GCAGCAGTCGCAGGCTCCGCGGATCACGGTCCAGTGGGACAACGCCACCATCGAGGAGGTGATCGCGGGGTTCGCCGCCTTCAGTGGCCGCACCATCGTGCTGGGCAAGGGCGTGAGCGGAACGCTCACCGCCGAGATCAAGAACCAGCCGTGGGACCTCGCCTTCAACGCGGTGCTGGAATCCCAGGGACTGGGCCATCAGGTTCTGCCCGGCGGGATCATCCACGTGCTCAACAAGGCCGACCTCGCCAAGGCCGACTCCACCGTGCCGCTGGAAACCCGCCTCGTGCGGATCAACTATGCCCGCGCCTCCTCGCTCCAGCCGGCGGTGGCGTCGATCCTGACCAAGCCCCGCGGGCAGGTGGTGGCCGACTCCACCACCAACTCGCTGGTGATCACCGAGGTGGAGACCCGGATCAACGAGGTGGAGCAGTTCGTGCGGGGGCTCGACATCCGCACGCCCCAGGTCTCGATCCAGGCGAAGATCATTTTCGTGGATCGGACCGACGTGGAAGAGATGGGGGTGAAGTACGACCTGGGGTCCAAGACCCAGTTCTTCAACCGGTTGGTCCAGCGGCCCGATCCCAGTACGGCGGAGCCGGTGGACACCGATCTCGACGGGGTTCCCGACGCGCTGGTCCCCACCGAGTTCTTCGATCCCGACGACGTCATCGTGGATCTGGGTGGGAACTCGCTCTCGGCGCTGGGGAACGCCGACCAGCAGGTGGTCAATCCGGCGCTTCAGCTGATCTTCTCGACCGCGATCGGGAACTTCGACCTGACGTCGTTCGTGCAGGCGCTCCAGCGGGTGGAGCTGGCCGACATCCAGGCCGAACCCGTCATCACGACGCTCGACAACCGGCCGGCCGAGATCCTGGTGGGCGACCGGGTGCCGATTCGGATCATCGATCCCGGGACCGCCGTGGCGGGCGGGGGGGCCCAGCTCCCCCGGGCCACGGTACGCTTCGAGCAGACCGGCATCAATCTGCGGGTGACGCCGCACGTCACCGCCAACCGGCAGGTGCTGATGGAGGTGCACGCCGAGCGCTCCGCCGTGCGCGAAGCGCCGGTGGACATCGGGTTCACGTTCCAGACCCAGCAGGCGGACAACCAGATCCTGGTCGACGACGGCGAGACGGCCGTCATCGGCGGGCTCACGGTGACCGAGGTCACGGTGGCGAAGTCTGGTATCCCCTTCCTTGTAGACCTGCCCATCCTGGGCAAGCTGTTCGGGTTTACGAGGCAGACGGAGAACCGGCGGGACCTCCTGATCCTGGTCACGCCGCACATCGTGGACGACCTGGTGGCGCCCAGCACCGGGCGGTAAGGCCGGGAGCGGACTATGCGGCTGCACCTGAAGGCAGTGTGGGGGATCGCCGTCCTCGCGGGCGCGGTGTTCGCCTGCGAGACCACGCGCAATCCGGGCGGCATCCAGCGGGACCTCACGCCCCCGGTGATCACCCTGACCAACGCCGCGGGCGACACCCAGCAGATCGCCGAAGGCCTGCGCTTCACGGTGAGCGCCGTGGATAACCTGGGCCTCAAGACGATCGAGCTCTTCTACACCGGCGGGCACGTGGGGCAGGAAGACACCGTCTTCACCTCCACGGTGACCGACTTCACTCTCCAGAAGACCGTCACCTTCCCGGCCGGCTCGGGCGCGGGGGGCCTGGTGCAGATCGTGGGCCGGGCCGCGGACGGCGCCGCCAACACCGCCTCGGACACCCTGTTCATCTTCCTCTCCAACGTCTCCGCCCTGCGGGTGATCCTGCTGGCCCCGGCCCAGGGCGCGGTGGCCTCGAGCGGCCGCGGCATCCCGGTGGACGTCACCGCCATCCAGAACGAGGGCATCCGGAAGATCGGGTTCCTGGTGTCGCCCGCGTCCGCGGTGTCGAACCCCACGACGCCGCCTAACGACTCGCTGACCTTCACGATTCCATATGCCGACTCGGTGCGGTACGTGGACACGCTGATCGTCAACGCGGTGAGCGGGACCTTCAACGTGGTCGGGTTCGCCGAGGACTCGTCGGGCCGGCGCGGCACCAGTAACGTCGTGACGGTGAGCATCCTGTCGGCGGCCAACGACACGGTGCCGCCCTTTGTCGAGCACACCATCGCGTCCCGCGTCGAGGTGAACGACAGCGTCACGGTCCACGCCACCGACCCGAGCGGCATCTCCTGGATGGGGATCCGGATCCAGCGGGCGTCCGACGGGGCGGTGCTCCGGTTCGACACCGTGAACGTGACCAGCAATCCGCCGCTCACCGACGTGACGCGGAAGTTCTCGCTCAACCTGGGGACGCTGATCCCGCAGGACTCGACGCCCTACAGCATCATCGTCCGGGGCTACGCCTGCGACGTGGCGGCCGCGCGCAACTGCGCCTTCTCGCAAACCAGCACGGTGATCCAGGGGAGCCAGTCCGGAGGCGGGCCGTTCCTGGCACCCGGGACCGATACCGTCGTGGTGGTCTCCGGCGTCACCACACCGTTCCCCCGGCGACCGTTCCCGACCCAGATCGCGGACGCGATCTTCAACGCCAACCGGAACGAGCTCTACCTCACCAACACCACCAACGACCTGGTGGAGGTGTTCCAGGTCGCTAACACCACCTTCGTGGCCGGCGGCATCCCCAAGGCGGGGGCCCAGCCGTGGGGCATCGCGCTGTGGCCCCGCGATACCCTGGGCAACTACGGCGACTCCATCGTGGTCGCCAACTCCGGCGGGACCCAGCTCGCCGTCATGGACGCGGTCACCCGGCTACCCCGGTGGCGCCAGGACCTGCCCAACTTCCTGATCCAGACGTACAAGGTCACCCAGGTGGGCGGCGGCCTCCAGGAAGTCATCACCACGTTCGACCTCTCCGACCGGCCCCAATACGTGGCCGCCGTGTGCCGCCCCACCACGGGTGGCGGGGCGCCGTGTCATCCGGATTCGATCTTCGCGCTGTACTCCACTACGCCGACGCCCAGCCAGCCGGCACCGTTCACCAGCAAGGGCACATTGCGAATGGAGAAGCTGGTGAACACGACCGACACCTCCCGGCTCTACGGCAAGTTCTTCTGGGAGATCGCGTCCACCAGCTTCACCACCGGGACCGACACCCTCCGCATCGAGCTCCATCGGGGACCGCCCTACAACCAGCGCAAAGTGGTGCTCTCGGCCTGCGCCGGGGTCATCGTGAACATGTCCCGCATGGGATTGGGCGACCGGACCTTCGCGCGAAACAGCGGGAACTTCACTCACGCGTTCTTCGGCGAGGGCGGGAACGTGCAGGCGGACTTCGCCCGGGTCATGGCCTACGACGCGCGGGATGCGCTGCTTCACGGATCCTCGACCTTCACGAGCTGCAATACGCACCCCAGCGGCGCGACTACCGACGCGGGGGATAACGACGTGGACCTCGGGATGTCGCCGGGCGTGGACGTCAGCGACTTCATCAGCAACACCGCCACCAAGGTCAGGGCCATCGCGACCAACTTCAACGGCCTCACCAACGCCGTGCGGGCGGATTCGATCTACTACCTGGGCGAAGACCTGCGGCTCAAGGCCACGTCCATCGCCCCGGAGGACGAGCTGGTCGTGGGCATGGACATGAACTACTTCCACGACTTCGCGCCCACCGGCCAGTGTAACCCCAACTGCGGCGGCTCGGGGAGCACGGACAACCGGGTGATCTTCGTGGCCCGGCCCGACGGGACCATCGCGGTCTTCGACACCTACTTCGGGTACTTCGTCCGCGCCATCGCGGTGCGGGACCCCATCATCGGGCCCCTGCGGGTGGCGCGGGACGCCACCGGTCAGCTGCTTTTCGGGGTCACCGCCACCGGGGTCGTCATGGTCCGCATCCCGCCGATCTCGAACCCGGGCCCCACGCCCCCTCAGGCGGGGACCCCGTGAGCCCCGTTCGATGAGCGCGACCGACCGAGCCCGACGCGAGTCGGGCTCGCGTGTTAATGTGGAGGGGGCGGGGGGGCGGGGGGCGGGGAAGAGTCGAGGTCAGCGGCACCGCCGGCGGGTCCCAGGGTGAACCCTGGGCTCGGCGCGGCGCAGCCCTGAAGGGCGCAGGAGCGGAGGCCCGAGCGCGATGAGGTTCCGGTCCACCACCGCCGGCGGGTCTCCAGGGTGAACCCTGGGCTCAGCGAGGCGCGGTCCTGAAGAGCGCGGAGGCGGAGGCCCGAACGCGATGACGTTCCGATTCACCACAGCCGGCGAGTCCCACGGGCGGGGTCTGGTGGCGATCCTCGAAGGGATCCCCGCCGGGCTCTCGGTGTCGGCGGCTCGGGTGGACGCCGAGCTGCGGCGGCGGATGGGAGGGTACGGGCGGGGCGCCCGGATGAAGATCGAGGCCGACCGCATCGAGTGGCTGGCTGGCGTGCGCGCCGGCGAAACCCTGGGCTCGCCCATCGCCATGCTGATCTGGAACCGCGATTGGGAACACTGGCGGGACGTCATGGCGCCCGAGGCC
>DATLXT010000020.1:0-11924 GCA_035575475.1 Gemmatimonadales bacterium
CCTGCCGGCCGGACCCGCACCAGCCGATCCAGTTCCTCCAGCTTCGCGATGTCGCCCTCCACGGCCCGCAGCTCCTCACGGACCGACATCAGTTCGGCCAGCGCGTCCTTGTGGACCTGGGTCCACTGCGCCTCGTCGTACTCGCCCACCGCGTGTCGGAGCTCGGTCTCCTTCAGCCGGTCGGCGGCCTCTTTCTCTCTCGCCGTCAACTCGCCGATCAATGCCTTCTTCTGAACGATGAGCTGCCGAGCGTGTTCGGCGTAGGTCTTGAGCTCTTCGGTGACGGCGGTGAGCCGCGCCTGGTAGTCGGCCCGCACCCGGACGCGGACGTGCTCGGGCGTGGCGTCGCCTGCCGCATCGAGCCGGGCGATCCAGGCCTCGTACTGGCGCCGCTCTTCGAGCAACCGTTCGATGGCCGCGGTGGACTTGGACGAGCTCTTGGGCATCCGGGTTGGAAGATAAGCTCCGACAACACATTAAGGGCATTTTCGTTACCCGCAACGGCCCGGCCGGCTGGCAGCCGGCGCCGCGCGAGCCCCGGCGATCCCGCCCTAAGTCCAACCTGCGCGGCAGGTTGCGCCGGGTGACCGAGGGCCGCCTCAGTCCGGGAGCTGGTGCACCAGACGGCCGCCCACGATCGTGAGCACCGCCCGGCCGACCAGCTCGCGCCCGGCGAAGGGCGTATTGCGGCTCTTGGAGAAGAAGGCCGCGGGGTCCACGGTCCAGCGCGCCGTGACGTCGAGTACCACCACGTCGGCCGGCGCCCCCGGCGTCAAGGTGCCGCCTGGCAGATGGAACACGCGGGCGGGGGCCGTGCTCATGCGCTCGATCAGCTCGGGGAGGGTGAGCACTCCCCCTTCCACCAGCTCGGTGAAGGCGACGCCGAAGGCGGTCTCGAGCCCCACCACGCCGAAGGGCGCATCGTCGAAGGCGGCTTCCTTCTCGTCATAGGCGTGGGGCGCGTGGTCGGACGCGATGCAATCGAGCACCCCGGCCTTGAGCGCCGCCCGCAGCGCGGCCACGTCGGCCGCCTCGCGCAGCGGCGGGTTCATCTTGGCGTTGGTGTCGTAGCCCTCGCAGGCGTGGTCGGTGAGCGCGAGGTGATGCGGGGTGACCTCCGCCGTGACCCGGACGCCCCGCTCCTTGGCCCGCCGGATCAGCTCCACCGAGCCGCGGGTGGAGACGTGGCACAGGTGCACGTGCCCCCCGGTCAGCTCCGCCAGAATACAGTCGCGCGCCACCATGATCTCCTCGGCGGCCGCCGGGATGCCCTTCAAGCCCAGGCGGGTGGCGACCAGGCCCTCGTGCATGGCCCCGCCCAGGGACAGCGTCGGCTCCTCGCAGTGGTCCGCCACCGGAATGCCGAAGGTCTGGGCGTACTCCAGCGCGGTGCGCATCAGATGGCTGGAGACGACGGGCCGGCCGTCGTCGGAGACCGCCACGGCGCCGGCGCCGACCATCTCGCCGAACTCGGCCAGGCGTTCGCCCTTCTGGCCGATGGAGATGGCGCCCACCGGGTGCACCCGGGCGTACCCCGCTCTGAGCGACTGCCGGACGATGAACCCCACCGCGGCCTGGTTGTCCGTGACCGGGTCCGTGTTCGGCATGGCGCACACCGCGGTGAACCCGCCCGCGGCGGCCGCGCGGGCCCCCGTGGACACCGTCTCCTCGTCCTCGTCCCCCGGCTCGCGGAGGTGGACGTGGACGTCCACCAGCCCGGGGGCCACGATCTTCCCCCGCACGTCGCGCACCTCGGCGCCGTCGGGCGCCCCCAGCCCCGGCCCCACCGCCTCCACCCGGCGGTCCTGAACCAGCACGTCCGCCGTGGCATCCAGCCCCCGGCTGGGGTCGATCACGCGACCGCCGCGCAGCAGGATCGGCCGCTCGCTCGCCATCAGCCCGCCCCCCTCCCGCCCCGCTTGGCGGCGTCGGCCAGCTCGGGTCGGCCGCCGGCGAGGAGGTAGAGCACCGCCATCCGCACCGCCACGCCGTTGGTCACCTGATCCAGGATCACGCTGTGCGGGCCGTCGGCCACGCGGGAGTCGATCTCCACGCCGCGATTCATCGGTCCGGGGTGCATGATGGTCAGCGGGCGGCGGGCCCGCTCCAGCCGGTCCTGGGTCACGCCGAACACGCGGTAATACTCGCGCAGCGACGGGATGAACCCCTTCTCCATCCGCTCGAGCTGGAGCCGCAGCACGTTGAGCACGTCGGCCCACTCGATGGCCTCGTCCACCCGCCGGAACACGCGGACCCCCAGCTCCCCGATGCCCCGGGGCATCAGCGTGTGCGGGCCGCACACCGCCACCTCGGCCCCCAGCTTGAGGAGCCCCCAGATGTTGGAGCGGGCCACCCGCGAATGCAGGATGTCGCCCACCAGGCAGACCTTGAGGCCCTCGATGGCCCCGTGTTTGTCGCGCAGCGTGAGGAGATCGAGCAGGGCCTGGGTGGGGTGCTCGTGCTTCCCGTCGCCGGCGTTGATGACGTTGGATCGAATCCGCCGGGCGAGGAAATCGGCCGCGCCCGACACGCTGTGGCGAATCACCACCATGTCGATGCGCATGGCCTCGAGGTTGCGCGCCGTGTCCACCAGGGTCTCGCCCTTCTGCACCGACGACCCCGTGGTGGCCACGTTGACGGTGTCCGCCGAGAGGCGTTTTTCCGCGAACTCGAACGAGATGCGGGTGCGGGTCGAGGCCTCGAAGAACAGGTTGACGATGGTCTTCCCGCGAAGCGCCGGGACCTTCTTGATGGGCCGTTCGCTGACCTCTTTGAAGGGCTCCGCGGTGTCGAGGATGAGGCGAATCTGCTCGGGCGAGAGGTGCTCGAGGCCGACCAGATCCTTGCCCAGGCCCACCGTCATGCGGCCCCCCGGACCAGTTCGACCTGATCGCGCCCGTCCAGCTCCTGCACCATCACCTCCACCCGGTCGCCGGGCCCGGTCTTGACGCTCTTGCCGACGATGTCGGCCTGGATGGGCAGTTCGCGGCCGCCCCGGTCGATGAGGACGCAGAGGGAGATCCGGCGCGGCCGGCCGAAATCGGTCAGCTCGTCCAGCGCCGCCCGCGCCGTCCGGCCGGTGAACAGCACGTCGTCCACGATCACGACGTGTTTGCCGGAGAGATCGCCGGGGAGGTGGGTCTCCCCCACCACCGGCCGGGGGCCCACCGTCTCCAGGTCGTCGCGGTAGAGGGTGATGTCGAGCGCGCCGCGGGGGACGGTCACCCCCTCGTCTTTCTCGATGAACCGGGCGATCCGCTCGGCCAGCTCCACGCCCCGCCGCTGGATCCCGACCAGGACGAGGTCGTCCGTGCCCTGCGCCTGTTCGAGCACCTCCACCGCCATACGCTGAAGCGCCCGCGACATCGCGCGGGCGTCCAGGAGGATGATGCGCTCGGGCCGGGTCATTCCGGGCCTGAAAGCTAACGCGGCGGATAGACGGGGGTCAAAGGGGCCTGCCCCGCGAGCACGGCGCGGAGGTTCGCCAGCGCCGCGGCGGCCATGGCGCGGCGGGTTTGCCGGGTCGCGCTTCCCAGATGGGGGAGGAGCACGGTGCGCGGGGCCGCGAGCAGGCGGGGGTGAATGCGCGGCTCGTCGGCGTACACGTCGAGCCCGGCCGCCCCCAGGCGCCCCTCTTCGAGCGCGACCGCCAGGGCCTCTTCGCGCACCAGGTCGCCGCGAGCGGTATTCACCAGGATCGCGCCCGGTTTCATCTGCCGGAGGGTCTCGGGGCCGATGAGACCGCGGGTCTCGGGCGTGGAGGGCGCGTGCAGGGAGAGCACGTCGCTCTCCGAGAGCAGGCGCCCCAGCTCCACCCGGGCGGCTCCGGTTTCGCGCTCGAAGTCCGGCCGGGGGCGGCGCGACGCGTAGAGCAGCCGCATGCCGAACCCCAGCGCCCGCCGTCCCACCGCCCGGCCGATGCGCCCGGCCCCGAACAAGCCCAGGGCCCGTCCCCCGAGCTCCAGGCCGAGGAGCTGTTCGGGGTGCCACCCGGGCCAGCGCCCGCTGCGCACCAGCTCGACGCCTTCGAGCAGCCGCCGGGCGCAGGCCAGGATCAACGCCCAGGTGAGGTCGGCCGTCGCCTCGGTCACCACGTCCGGGGTGTTGGTCACGACCACGCCCCGCAGCTCCGCGGCGACCACATCCACGTTCTCATAGCCCGCTGCGCAGTTGGCCACGATCTTGAGGCGGGGCAGGTTCTTGAGCTCGGTCCCACCCACCCACCGGCTGAGCAGCGGCACGAGGCCTTCCCAATCGCCCCGGGGAGTGGGCTGGTCGGCCGGGAGCCAGGTGACCTCCAGGCCCTCGAGCTGGTCCGGGTCGAGGAGCGGGCGCAGTTCGGCGGCGATCAGCACGCGGTGCGGCACGGCGCCCAAGCTCGCGCGGGCCGGCGGGCGGGGCAAGGGACCGGTTTGACGCGGCTCGTCTCGCCGGTAGGTTGTCCCGGGAATGCCCGCGCTCCATCCCTTCACCGGAAAGGTCACCCTCGACCCGGCGGACCGGTCGCCCCTCTGTCCCTGGTGCGACGGCCTGCTCGACCGCCTGCGCTGGCACAAGGTGCGGGGCGGACCACCGGTCGGCTACCTCATCGTGCTTTCCTGCGGGCACTGCGGCGGCGTGGTGGATTGCGCCGCCGGCCATGGCTACCACGGCGGCTGAACCGACGAGCGAACCGCATGGCCGAGAAGATCCAGTTGGAAGAGAGCGAAA
Organism: Gemmatimonadales bacterium; assembly: GCA_035575475.1. Lineage (GTDB taxonomy): Bacteria > Gemmatimonadota > Gemmatimonadetes > Gemmatimonadales > GWC2-71-9 > DATLXT01. Next base: position 4,711 of record DATLXT010000020.1, read on the forward strand.
TGCCGCCCACCTGCCCGCACTGCAAGGCGACGCTGGCGAGCCTGACCTGGCACAAGGTCAAGGGCGGCCCGGGCCTGATGAGCTACATCGCGATCATGAGTTGCCCGCATTGCCGGCGGGTGCTCGGAACCATCGGCAAATGACCGGGAGGCCGCGATGCCCCGCCCGGACCCGATCGGGTGCCGGTCACGGTCTGGGTGATGGCCACGATCGTGCTCGGGCTGATCGGGACCATGCTGTGGTTGGCGACGGGCCGGGTCCGGTGTCGCCGCGCCCCGGCTCAGGCCGGGGAGGACACCGGCTCGAACCGCGCCGTGAAGTGGCGCAGCCACGGCCCCTGGTCCACGATGCGATAGCCGCGGAGGGCTTCCCGGCGCCCGGCCACTGCGGCGATGACCTCGCCGACGTAGTCCACGTGGCTCTGGGTGTAGGTGCGCCGCGGCACGGCCAGGCGAACCAGTTCCATAGCCGCGGGCGTTTCGCTGCCGTCCGGATGGCGTTTCCCGAACATCACTGAGCCGATCTCGACGCCCCGCACGCCCCCCGCGCGGTAGAGCTCGACCGCCAGCGCCTGGGCCGGATATTGGGAGGGCGGGATCTGGGGCAGGAGGGCCCGGGCGTCCAGGTAGACCGCGTGTCCCCCGGGCGGCTGGACCACGGGGACGCCGGCCTGCTCGGCCTTCTCCGCGAGGTACGCCACGGAGCGCAACCGGTACTTGAGGTATTCCTCGTCGAGCACCTCCTCGAGCCCGGTGGCCACGGCCTCGAGATCGTACCCCGCCAGGCCGCCGTAGGTGGGGAACCCCTCGGTCAGGATCAGGAGGTTTCGGCATTGGGCGGCCAGCGCGGCGTCGTTCATCGCCAGAAAGCCGCCGATGTTGGCCAGCCCGTCCTTCTTGGCCGACATGGTGCAGCCGTCGGCCAGGGCGAAGAGTTCGCGGGCGATCGCCCGGGGGCTTTTCGTCGCGTACCCGGGCTCCCGCAGCTTGATGAAGTACGCGTTCTCGGCGAACCGGCAGGCGTCCAGGAACAGGGGTACCGCGTAGCGATCGCACACGGCGCGAACCGCCCGCAGGTTCTCGAGCGACACCGGCTGGCCGCCGCCGGAGTTGTTGGTGATCGTGATCATCACGAGCGGGACCCGGTCCCGGCCCACCTCCCGCAGCGTGGCCTCGAGCGCGGCCACGTCCATGTTTCCCTTGAAGGGGTGACGGGACGCCGGCACCCGCCCTTCGGGAATGACCAGATCGCGGGCCTCCGCCCCGGCGTACTCCACGTTGGCCCGGGTGGTGTCGAAGTGCGTGTTGTTGGGCACCACGTCGCCCCGCCGCACCACCGCCGAGAACAGGATGCGCTCGGCGGCGCGCCCTTGATGGGTGGGAATGACCTCGCGGAAGCCGGTCAGGTCTCGGACCACCTCCTGGAACCGGTAGAACGAGCGGCTGCCGGCGTACGATTCGTCGGCGTCCAGCATGGCCGCCCATTGGCGCGAGGACATGGCTCCGGTCCCCGAGTCGGTGAGCAGATCGATCAACACTTCGTCGGCGTGCAGGGCGAACAGGTTGTACCCCGCCCGCCGGAGCGCATCCTCGCGAGCCTGGGGCGGAATGCTCCGGATCGCCTGGGTCGAGTGGATGCGGAACGGCTCGATGATGGTCTTGAACGCCATGGGCTTCAAAGATAGCGGCGACCGGTTGATCGGGCCGGGCCCGCTCACTACGTTTCCCCGCCATCCCAGCGCAGCCCGGGACAGGTGGCCGAGCGGCTGAAGGCACACGCCTGGAGAGCGTGTAACCGGGTAACCGGTTCGTGGGTTCGAATCCCACCCTGTCCGTCTATCCCACTGTCCGGCTGTCCGGCTGGTCGTTGGGACAGGTGCGTGAGCGGTTGAAACGGCCGGTCTCGAAAACCGGTATGCCCGTCAGGGCATCGAGGGTTCGAATCCCTCCCTGTCCGTTCGCTTGTCGCCGAAGAAGCGCCGGAGCAGGCCCGCGCAGGCGGCTTCCTCCACACCCCCAAGGACCTCGACGCGGTGGTTGAGTCGGGGGTGGCGCACCAGGTCGGCCACCGAGCCGCACATGCCCGCCTTGGGGTCGTAGGCCCCGAACACCAGGCGTCCCACCTTGGCCAGCACGATCGCGCCGGCGCACTGGGCGCAAGGCTCCAGGGTGACGTAGAGGGTGCAGTCGGACAGCCGGTCGGTGCCCAGGGCCTGCACCGCCCGCTGGACCGCCAGCAACTCGGCGTGCGCGGTGGGGTCGTTCCGGGCCACCGTCTCGTTGTGGGCCTCGGCCACGAGCCGGCCATCCCGCATCACCACGGCGCCCACCGGAACTTCGTCCCGCGACGCCGCCCGGCCGGCCAGCTCGAGGGCGGCCAGGATCCCGGCCCGGTCGGCCGCCGAGACCGCCGGGGCGCTCGTCACCGCGGCCCGGGATCAGGCACGCGCGGGCTCCGGCGCGGCTGCGGCCGGAATCCGCTCGAAGGTGAGCGAGGTCCCATCCCGGGCCCGATCCACCCGCACCCGGTCCCCCTCGGCGTACTCGCCCTCGAGTACCGCCAGCGCCAGGGGGTTCTGGAGCAGGCGCTGGATGGCGCGCTTCAAGGGCCGAGCGCCGTAGACCGGGTCGTATCCCTCGGCCACGATCAGCTGTTTGGCGGCGGGCGTGATCTCGAGCGTGAGCTTGCGCTCGGCCAGGAGCTGGGCCACCCGCGCGATCTGAAGGTCCACGATCCGCTCGATTTCCGCGGGTCCCAGAGGACGGAAAATGATCACGTCGTCCACCCGGTTCAGGAACTCCGGCTTGAAGGTGTGCCGCAGCAGCTCCAGCACCTTGGTCTCGACCTGCTCCCAGTTCGAGGTCCCGTGCTCCAGGATGTACTGGGACCCGAGGTTCGAAGTCATGATCAGCACCGCGTTCCGGAAGTCCACGGTGCGGCCCTGGGAGTCGGTGAGCCGCCCGTCGTCCAGGATCTGCAGCAGGACGTTGAACACGTCGGGGTGGGCCTTCTCGATTTCGTCGAACAGCACCACCGCGTAGGGACGCCGCCGGATGGCCTCGGTGAGCTGTCCGCCCTCCTCGTAGCCCACGTAGCCGGGGGGCGCCCCGATCATGCGCGCCACCGCGTGCTTTTCCATGTACTCGGACATGTCGAGCCGCACCATGGCGCGTTCGTCGTCGAACAGGAACTGAGCCAGAGCCCGGGCGGTCTCGGTCTTGCCCACGCCGGTGGGCCCGAGGAAAATGAAGGACCCGGTGGGGCGATTGGGGTCCTGGAGCCCGGCCCGGGCCCGCCGCACCGCGTTGGCCACCGCCGCCAGCGCCTCGGGCTGCCCGATCACCCGCTTCCCCAGCTCCTCCTCCAGCCGGGTCAGCCGCTCCCGCTCCGACTCGAGCATCCGGGAGACCGGAATGCCGGTCCATTTGGCCACGATCTCGGCCACGTCTTCGGCGTCCACCTCTTCGGTGAGATACTTCCCCCGAGCCTGGATCTCCGCCAACCGCCTCTCGGTCTCGGCGATCTCGCGCTCCAGCGCGGGCACCCGGCCATAGGTGATCTCGGCCGCCCGCTGGAGATCGCCCCGGCGCGTGGCCGCTTCCGCCTCGTGGCGCAGCTGCTCGAGCTGGGCCTTCTTCTCTCGGAGCCCCGCGATGGTCTCCTTCTCCGCCCGCCACTGCGCCTTCATGGCGTTGGCGCGCTCCCGCAGCTCGGCCAGCTCCTCCTCCACCTTGGCGCGGCGCTCCTTGGACGCCGGATCCTTTTCCTTGGCGAGCGCCGCCAGCTCGATCTCGTGCTGGATGATCTTGCGCTCGACCTCGTCAATCTCCTGCGGCAGGGAGTCGATCTCGATGCGCAGCCGGCTGGCAGCCTCGTCGATCAGGTCGATCGCCTTGTCGGGCAGGAACCGGTCGCCGATGTAACGGTGCGAGAGCGTCGCCGCCGCCACCAGCGCGTTGTCCGTGATCCGGACGCCGTGATGGACTTCGTAGCGTTCCTTCAGCCCGCGGAGGATGGCGATGGTGTCCTCCACCGACGGCTCGCCCACGTACACCGGCTGGAACCGCCGCTCCAGCGCGGCGTCTTTCTCGATGTGCTTGCGATACTCGTCGAGCGTGGTGGCGCCGATCACGTGCAGCTCGCCGCGCGCCAGCGCCGGCTTCAGCATGTTCGACGCGTCCACCGCCCCCTCCGCCGCCCCCGCGCCCACGATGGTGTGCAGCTCGTCGATGAACACGATGTACCGCCCCTCGGCCGAGGTGATCTCCTTCACCACGGCCTTGAGCCGCTCCTCGAACTCGCCGCGGTACTTGGTGCCGGCCACCAGGGCCCCGATGTCCAGCGCGATCAGCCGCTTGTGCTTGAGCGAATCGGGCACGTCCCCGTTCACGATCCGCTGGGCCAGCCCCTCGACGATCGCGGTCTTGCCCACCCCGGGCTCGCCGATCAGCACCGGATTGTTCTTGGTGCGACGCGAGAGCACCTGCATCACCCGCCGGATCTCCTCGTCGCGCCCGATCACGGGATCCAGCTTCCCCTTGCGCGCCAGCTCGGTGAGGTCGCGGGTGAACCGCTCCAGCGCCTGGTACTTCTGCTCAGGTTCCTGATCCGTCACCCGGTGGGCCCCCCGCACCGCCTGAATCGCGGCCAGCAGCTGCTCCCGATCCAGCCCGTAGGCCGTGAGCAACTGCCGCGCCGTGGTCCCCTTCTCGGCCACGAGACCCAGCAACAAATGCTCGGTGGACACGTAAGCGTCCCCCAGCGCCTGGGCGTCCTTCTCGGCCCGGTCGAGCACCCGCGAGAGCTCCCGCGACATGCTGGGCTCGACCTCCCCCGACTGCTTGGGAAACCGCTCGATCTCGCGCTCGGTCTCGGCACGAAGCTGGGTGACGTTCAGGCCCGCCTTCTGCAGCACGGGCACGACGATCCCCTCATCCTGAGACAGCAGGGCCAGGAACAGATGGGCGTCGTTCACCACGGGGTTGCCCCGGGAACGCGCCTCCGCCGCCGCTTGCTGCAACGCTTCGGCGGCCTTGATGGTCAAGCGATCGGGTCGAATCATGGCACCCCGGGCGACCGCAACGTCCGTGCCGTCCTAAGGATGCCGAAACGGCAGGCAACGAGTCAAAAATGGGGGTGGCGGGACTGGCGGGGAGGCCGGCTGGAAGCACCACCCCCGGCGCCCCCAGGCGCTCACTTCATGATGAGCATTTTCCGGGTGTAGCGCCGCCCATCCACGACCAGCTGGTAGATATAGACGCCGGAGGCCGCCTCGCGCCCGCTTCCCAGCACCTTCCCGTCCCAGTAGGCGGTGTAGGTGCAGCCGGCCGCATCACCGCAGGACAGCGGCACGTTGTCGAGCGGCTGGCCCGTGCCTTGGAGGATCGGCACGGCCACCAGCTGACCCAGGACGTTGTAGACCTTGAGCGAAACCACGGGCTGGCGACCCGAGCCCCAAAACTCCCCGCTCAAGGTGAACGGGATCGTGGTCGCCGGATTGAACGGGTTCGGGTAGTTCTGTCTCAGCTCCACTCTGGGGGGAGCCGGTGCTCCTTGCCCCCAGGTTCCGCCCGCCCCCGCGCCAACTGTCCATAGCCCGAGCCCCAGCACTGCCCAGGCACACCGCTTCATCACCGCTCCTCGGTCGAACGTAAAGATGCCTTACACCAATCTCCTTTGTGGCAAGTAGGGCGCACCAACAGTACCGGCGCTTCACCACCAAGCTAGGCGCCGCCGCTTCCGGCTGTCAAGCGAGCGAGCGTGCGAGCGTCGCCCTGCCGGCGGGTGATCCCTCGCCGGTCGGCCCATTCCAGCAGCGGAATCAAGTACTTGCGGGTGAGTCCGAAGCGATCCCGCAACTGGGCCGGGGTCTGCGGGCCGCCTTCTTTGAGGGCGCCCTCGAGCGCCGCTCGGAACTCCTCCAGGGCCCGCTTCGAGGCAAAGTGCTCCTGGTCGATCTGTTCTACCCCGCCCTCCCGTACCAGGTGGGCCAGCAACGCCCGCACCGGTGCGCCGGCGAACTCTCGCTCCAGTTCGCTGAGGGTGGGGATCTGCCATTTCAGCTGCTCCAGCCGACGCACAATGCCGGCCCGGGCATCGCCCGCGCCACCGTCGAGTTGCGGCCGCCACCCGGGCCGGCGCGCGACCCCGCCCTCCACCTCGAAGGCGCCCTTCCGTACGCCGAGGTTGATGACCAGGTCCACCACCTCGGGCGGCACCGCCTGTGGCGGCGTCGCCACGGCCGCCCGCAATGCCTGAAGGGACATCCCGGGGTCCAGCGGGTGCTGGGCGTGGTGCGCGGCCACGAGGCCTGCCAGGCGCTCGACCGCGGCGACCGCGGCGGAACGCGCCACCAGCGCGCCCTCCGCAGCGAGCAGCGGTTTCCCCGCCCGCTCCACGATTCCGGGAACGGCTTCCGGTCGCACGCCGCACCGCACCGGCAGGTCGGCCCTCCGCAAGCCGGTGAGCCCGGCTTCCTCGGCCCAGACGAGGAGCCGTTCGTGAGGCTGCTGTTCGGGTCCCAGGCGACGCTGTCGCAGCCGGGCGGGGCGGGGTGGCGGGAAGGGATCGAGCACCACGCCGCCGCCGATGGTGGTGACGGGCGAGTAGCTCCGGATCACAAACCGATCTCCGCCCCGCGCCACCAGCGGGCGTTCCAGGACCAGACGCCCCAGATCCCGGCTCCCGGGCTCGAGCGGCCCGAGCAGCACCACCCGCGCCAGCACCTCGGCGGTCCCCAGGTGGACCCGCACGCGGGTGCGGGCCACCAGAGGCCGGCGGGCCTCGGGCAAGAGCTCGATCATCGCGTCGAAGGCGGTGGTCACCCGCCAGCCGGGCCCGGTCACCGCCACGTGACCCCGCTCGATCTCGGCCTTCTCCACGCCCACCAGCGCCAGCGCGGTCCGGCGCCCGGGGACCGCGCGTTCGGCGGGCCGGCCGTGGACTTCGATCGAGCGCACCCGGGCCTCACGGTCCGTGGGGAGGAGTCGCACCGACTCCCCCACGGCCACCGATCCGCTCCAGGTGGACCCGGTCACGACGGTGCCGGCGCCGGCCACCGTGAAGACGCGGTCAATGGGGAGTCGGAACAGATCGTCGGCGGGCCGCTCGACCAGTTCCTGCGCCGCCCGCGCGATGGCGGCCCGCAGGCCGTCCAGGCCCTGGCCCGTCAGCGCCGAGGTGACCACGGCCGCCTCCCAGCGCACCCGGCTGCG
>DATLXT010000021.1:0-7168 GCA_035575475.1 Gemmatimonadales bacterium
AAGTACGGAGGCCTTTGGCGCGTGGCCCGGGACCTGGCGGACGCCATGGCGCGTCTGTTGCCGCCCCCGGACCGCGACTCGCTGCTGGTACCCGTGCCGCTCGGCCCCCGGCGGTGGCGGGAGCGGGGCTACAACCAGAGCGGGGCACTGGCCCAGGCGTTGGGCCGCTGTTGGGAGGTCCCCGTAGCCCACGGGCTCCGCCGAGTGCGCGAGACGGCATCGCAGACGGCGTTGACACCGACCGCGCGTCTGGCGAACGTGGCGGGGGCCTTCGCCCTGGCCCCGGACGGGCTGACCCCAGGGCGCAGCCCCGGGGTCAGCCCGTCATCGTCATTGCTGATCCTGGTGGACGACGTGTTCACGACGGGCGCCACCCTGGCCGAGTGCGCGCGGGCGCTCGGGCGGGCGGGGGCGACCCGCATCGCGGCCGTCACCTTCGGCCGCGCGGCGATACCGGATTTCAGCTAGGGAGCGGACATGGCGGTTCGGGTAGCCATCAACGGATTCGGCAGGATCGGCCGCAACACTCTGCGGGCGGCCGTGCTCATGCAGCCGGAGGGGATCGAGTTCGTGGCCGTGAACGACATCACGGACCCCAAGACCCTGGCCCACCTGCTGAAGTACGACTCGGTGCACGGGCGGTTCCCGGGGACGGTCGAGGTTCGCGGTGACTGTCTGGTGGTGAACGGGCGCGAGATCAAAGTCACGGCCATCAAGGAGCCCGAGAAACTGCCCTGGAGGGACCTGGACGTCGAGCTGGTGCTGGAGAGCACCGGCCGCTTCACCAGCCGCGACGACGCGGCCAAGCACCTCACCGCCGGCGCCCGCAAGGTGGTGATTTCGGCGCCGGCCAAGGGGGAAGACATCACGGTCGTGATGGGCGTGAACCACACCAAATACGACCCGGCCCGGCACCACGTGATCTCCAACGCGTCGTGCACCACCAACTGTCTCGTGCCCGTGGTCAAGGTCGTGATGGACCGCTGGGGCTTCGTGCACGGCTTCATGACCACCGTGCACAGCTACACCAACGACCAGCAGATCCTGGACCTCCCGCATCGGGACCTCCGCCGGGCCCGCGCCGCGGCGCTGAGCATCATCCCGACCACCACCGGCGCGGCCAAAGCCACCAGCCTGGTGATCCCGGAGGTCAAGGGAAAGATCGACGGCATCTCCCTGCGGGTGCCCACGCCCGACGTGTCGGTGGTGGAGCTGGTGGCCCAGGTCGAGCGCCCGACGACGATCGCGGAGGTGAACGCCGCGTTCCGCGAGGCGGCCCAGGGCGCGCTCAAGGGCATTCTCGAGGTCAGTGACGAACCGCTGGTCTCGGCCGACTACATCGGTAGCCTCTTCTCCAGCGTGGTGGACGCGATGTCCACGAACGTGATTGACGGCACCCTGGTGCACGTGTCGTCGTGGTACGACAACGAGATGGGGTACTCCGCGCGCTGCGTGGACCTCCTGGCCTACGTCGGCAGTCGGCGGTGAGGAAGCGGAGTCTGCGGGATCTCCCGGCCGCGGCGCTCGACGGCAAGCGAGCCCTGGTCCGGGTGGACTTCAACGTACCCCTGGCCGACGGCACCATCACCGACGACACCCGCATTCGCGCCGCGCTCCCGACCATCGCCTACCTGCGCGAGCAGGGCGCCCGGGTGGTCCTGCTCTCGCACCTCGGCCGCCCCAAGGGGGCACCCGACCCCAAGTACTCCCTGCGCCAGCTGATCCGGCCGCTGGAACGGCTGCTGGGCGCGCCGGTGGAGTTCATCCCCGATCCCGCGAGCGGGGTGGCTACGAGCCAGCGGCTCCCGCGCGGCGGCGTGGCCCTGGTGGAGAACACCCGGTTCTGGCCCGGGGAAGAGCGCAACGACCCCGAGCTGGCCCGCGCGTTCGCCGCCCTGGGCGATTTCTATGTGAACGACGCTTTCGGCTCGGCCCACCGCGCCCACGCCTCGACCGAGGGCGTGGCCCGGCTCCTCCGGCCCGCGGTGGCGGGGTTCCTGATGGAAAAAGAGCTGCGGTACCTGGGGGAGGCCCTGGCCCGGCCCCAGCGGCCCTTCGTGGCGGTGCTGGGCGGCGCCAAGATTTCGGGCAAGATCGAGGTGATCGAAGCCCTCTTACCGCGGGTGGACCAGATCCTGGTGGGTGGGGCCATGGCGTGCACCTTCTTCGCCGCCCTGGGGTTCGAGACCGGCACCTCGCTGGTCGAGCCCGACCGGATCGAGTTCGCCAAATCGCTGTTGGCGCGGGGCGGCGAGAAGATCGTCCTCCCGCGCGGCGCGGTGGTGGCTCCCGCCCTCGACCGCGCCGCCGAGCGGCGGGAGGTGCCCAGCGACGCGATCCCCGCCGGATGGGCGGTCTACGACATCGACCAGGCCACCCGGGCGGACTTCCGGGCGCGCATCGTCCGGGCCAAGACCGTGGTCTGGAACGGCCCCATGGGCGTCTTCGAGACCCCGCCGTTCGACGAGGGCACGCGGGCGGTGGCTCAGGCGCTGGTCGAGGCCGCCGCCGCCGGCGCCGTGACCGTGGTGGGCGGCGGGGACTCGGCGGCCGCGGTCGCCGGCCTGGAGGACCGCCTGACCCACGTCTCCACCGGCGGCGGGGCGGCGCTCGAGTTCCTGGAAGGGAAAGTGCTCCCCGGGGTCGCCGCGCTGGAGGATGCGTGAGGCGGCTTCTGTTCGCCGCCAACTGGAAAATGCACCTCGCTCCCCCCGACGCGCGGGAGTACTGCCGGAGCTTCGCGACGCACTACACCCCGCAGGAGGGCCGGGAGGTATGGTTCTTCCCGCCCGCGGTGTCGATCGAGGCCGTGGCCCAATGCCTCGCGCCGCACCGGGAAATCCTGGTCGGCGCGCAGGACGTTTACTGGGAACCGCGGGGCGCCTTTACCGGCGCGATCTCGGCCCCGCTGGCCGCCGGAGCGGGAGCCCGCGCCGTCCTGGTAGGGCACTCCGAACGCCGGCGCCTGTTCGGCGAGAGCGACGCCGACACCGCGAAGAAAGTACGCGCCGTCCTCGGCGAGGGGCTGGCACCGCTGCTGTGCGTGGGAGAGAAACTCGAGGAGCGCGAGGCCGGCGCCACGCTCGACGTCGTGACCCGCCAGCTCCAGGCGGCGCTGGCCGGCCTCGACGGCGCAGCGCTCGAGCGGGTGACGGTGGCGTATGAGCCGGTCTGGGCCATCGGCACCGGACGGAACGCGGCTCCCGCCGACGCCGCCCCCGTGCACCGGCACATCCGGGCGTGGCTCAGCCATCAAGGCGCCCGGACCACGCGGGTGCTGTACGGGGGGAGCGTGAACCTCGATAACGTGGCCGAGCTCCTCGCCGAACGGGAGCTGGACGGCGTGCTGGTGGGCGGCGCGTCGCTCGATCCCGTGAAATGGGCCCAGCTTGTGCGGGCGGGCGTGGCCTAGGTATTATGGCCCGAACATGGAAGCGGTTCTCAAAGTCGTTCTGATCCTGGACGCGTTGATCCTCATCACGGCGATCCTGCTCCAGGCGGGCCAGGGCGGGGGCCTGGCGTCCCTGGGCGGCGGCAGCGGCACCGAGCTGGTCATGGGGGGCCGTCAGGCGGTGACGCTGCTGCACAAGATCACATGGTGGTGCGGCGGGATCTTCCTCGCCCTGGCGCTCATCCTCGCCGTGATCTCCTCCAGGGGAGGCGAGCCGCGCTCGGTGCTCGAGGGCACCACGCCGCCACCGGCGCCCGTGCAGACCGCGCCCCTGCCCCTACAGCCGGCTCCCGGGCCCACGCCTCAGAACCCCACCCCGAGCCCGACGCCCAATCGCTAGCCCCGGCCCCGCGTACGTCCTGCTCGAAGACGGAGCCTGGTTCCCCGGCACCGCCCCCTTGCCCTTCGAGCCGGCCTACGCGGAAGTCGTCTTCACCACCAATCTCTCGGGATATCAAGAGGTTTTCACCGACCCGTCCTACCTCGGGCAGATCGTGGTGATGACCGCCCCGATGATCGGGAACTACGGCATCAACCCGGAAGACGTGGAGTCGGACCGGCCCCGGGTGGCCGGTGTGGTCGTACGAGAACTCTCCCGGCGCCCGTCGAGCTGGCGCGCCACCGGCAACCTGCTGGACTGGCTGGCGGCCGCCGGGGTCCCGCTGGTGTCCGACGTGGACACCCGTCGCCTCACCCGGCACATCCGGTCCCGAGGGGCCATGCGGGGCGTGCTGGCCCTGGGCGAGACGCCGACCGAGGAGATCCGGGCGGCACTGGCGGCATCCCCCTCGATGGACGGGTTGGATCTGGCCAGCGCGGCCACGATCGACGGCGAGTACGCCGAGGGGCCTCGGGACGCGCGCTACCACATCGTCGCCTACGACTACGGCATGAAGCGCAACATCCTGCGGTTGTTCCTTCAGCACGGGTGCCGCGTCACCGTGGTCCCCGCCGCGACCCCCGCCGCCCGGGTCCGCGAGCTCGAGCCGAACGGCCTGTTCCTGTCCAACGGGCCGGGCGATCCGGCGGCGGTGGGTTACGCCATCGCCACCATCCGCGAGCTGGCCAATGGCTCGCTCCCGATCTTCGGCATCTGTCTGGGGCACCAGCTGTTGGGCCTGGCCTTCGGCGGCGAGACGGTCAAGCTTCCTTACGGGCACCGAGGCGGCAACCACCCAGTGAGGGATCTCGCGACGGGACAAGTACTTATCACTTCACAAAACCACGGCTTCGCGGTCAAGGGCGACGCCAGCCGGGTTCCCGGGGCCCAGCCGCTCGAGGTCACCCATCTCAACCTCAACGACGGCACGGTCGAAGGAATCCGGCACCGGGAATATCCGATCTTCGCCGTCCAGTATCATCCGGAGGCCTCCCCGGGCCCCCACGACGCCCAGGGGCTGTTCGGTCGGTTTCTGCAAGCTCTTGACACACAATAGGTAAGCCCGTATGTTGGCCCCCGGCTTTGGTTAACACCCTGGCCCTTGGGGGACTGATGACGAAGGCCGATCTGGTCGAGAAAGTCACCGCGCAAATTGCTCGCACGGCCGGTCCCCTGATCTCCAAGAAGGATTGCGCCCGGGTGGTGGACGCCTTTCTGGACGCGGTCAAAGCCGCCCTGGCCGAGCAGCACAACATCGAGATCCGCGGCTTCGGCACCTTCAAGATTCGCCAGCGCAAGACCCGGATGGCCCGTAACCCTCGCACCGGCGACCCGGTCGAAGTGGCCGCTCGTCCGGTGCCTGTCTTCAAGCCCAGCAAGGAGTTGCGCGCCATGGTGGCGGATGCGCGGGAGCGCGTGCCATCCTGACCCCGTCCCCCCGGCCCGGCGGGCGGCCCAGACCAATCGTCTGGGCCGCTTTGCTTTACACCGGGCACCAGCCCTGATCCCCGGAGTCCTCTCGTGAGACTGATCGCTCTGCTCCTCGTCACCACGGCGCCGCTCGAGGCCCAGGCCGTGCGGTACACCGTGTCGGTCCCGGAACCCGAGTCACGGCTTTTCCGAGTCGCCGCGGACTTTCCGGCCACCGGCAAAGACACCCTGTATCTCTCCTTGCCGGCCTGGAGCCCGGGCTCCTACCAGATCGAGAACTACGCGCGGTATGTGCGTCACTTTTCGGCGCGGAACCCCAGCGGGGGCCCGCTGTTCTGGGATCGGCTGGACAAGGACACCTGGCGCGTGGCCACCGGCCGGGCTCCGCGCGTGGCCGTGGAGTTCGAGTTCCTGGCGGATACGATCGACCTCTCGATCGCCCGTCTAACCGACGACTTCGGGCAATTCCTCGGCACCAACCTCTTCCTCTTCGAGGAAGGCCGGCTCGATCGGCCGGCGGAGGTTCGGTTCGCCCTCCCCGACGGCTGGCGGGTGACCACGGCGCTCGAGGGCCGCGGGCCCTACACCGCGAGCGACTACCACGAGCTGGCGGACGCCATGACGTTCGTCGGCAAGTACGCGCTCGATTCGCTCCAGGTAGACGGCCGCTGGATTCGGCTGGCCGTGGCTCCGGGCGACGCCTACACCGGGGCGGTCGCGGCCAATCTGCGCTCGGCGATCGAGAAGATGGTGCCGGTGCAGAACCGCCTGATGGGCGGCCCGCCCTACGAGAGGTACACCGTGTTCTTCATGATCGTGCACGCCGGGGTGCCGTTCGGCGGCGGTCTGGAGCACAGCGTCTCGCAGTTCGACATTCTCCCCCAGCCCGCCTTCGCCGACGCGGCCGGGAGCCTGGGGGACTTCGTGGTGCCACTGCTGTCCCACGAGTTCTTCCATCTCTGGAACGTGAAGCGGATCCGGCCCGCCGAGCTGTGGCCCTACGACTACCGCGCCGAGCAGTACACCCCGCTCCTATGGTGGTCGGAGGGCGTCACCGACTACTACGCCGATCTGACGAACCTGCGGGCGGGCCTGTGGACCGAGCAGCGGTTCCTCGAGTCCGCGGCGGAGAACATGGAGAGCGTGGCCGAGGCGCCGGAGCCCTGGAGCGTGGAGGACGGCAGCGTCGCGACCTGGATTCACGAGGTCTACGTCAACAGCTCTCAGCTCTATTATCCCGAAGGCTCGCTGCTCGGTCTGCTGCTCGACGTGTCCATCCGGGACGCGACCGACAACGCCCGGAGCCTGGACGACGTGATGCGGGCGCTGTTCACCCGGTTCTATCGGCAGGGGAAGGGATTCACCACGGCCGATCTGCTGCGGCTGCTCACCGAGACCGGCCTGCCCGGGGCGGCCTCGTTCTATCAACGCTTCATCAACGGCCGGGAGGACCTGCCCTACGAGGACGTCCTCTCCCGGGCCGGCATCGCCGTGCGCCGGGACACCACGAGCGAGTTCCTGCTCGGGGCCGAGCTGTCGCTCAACGCGGAGAGCGAGATCGTGGTGGGGCGGGTGTATGCCGAAGGGAGCGCCCGAGCGGCGGGGCTTCAGCCGGGAGATGTGCTCCTGAAGCTGGACGACATCGAGGTCCGGCCGACCGGGGAGGTCATCCAGGCCATTCGGAATCGCTTTCGCGGCCGGGCCGGGGCCGGGATGACCTTCACGGTGCGGCGAGGGGCGGAAACGCTGACCCTCACCGGCCCGGTGCAGGAGACCACGCGAACGGGCTTTTCTCTGTCCCGCCTTCCGTCGCCGACGCCGAAGCAGGCCCGGGTCTGGCAGGGGTTGGCCAGGGGGACGACCGGCGGGAACTAGACCCGGGGGCGCCGCGCGGGGGGGCGCGGCGG
>DATLXT010000022.1:0-5150 GCA_035575475.1 Gemmatimonadales bacterium
GGAGTGCTCGAGCTCGCGGCGATCTTCATTGCGGGCGGCGCCGGCTTCGTGATCGCACGGGCGCTGGTGGCCCCCGGAGACTTGACCCGCCGGGACGCGCTGGTGCTCCACGGCCGGACCGCCATCCGAATGGTCGGGGCCGCGACGTTCCTCCTGGCGATCGCCGGGACCATCGAGGGGTTCCTCTCGGCCAGCGACGCGGCGCCGGCGCTGAAGCTGGCGGTGAGCGGGAGCACGGCGGTGCTGTTGGGGCTGTATCTGCTGAACGGGGCGCGATCCCCGGGCGGCCAGAGCCCGCCTCAGGGCCGCCAGCTGGGCTGAAGGTCGGTGACAAACCCGCCCGGGTCCGGCCCCCGCCCGACGAGCACCCGGTCCTTGGCATAGGTCGCGGCGGTGGTGCCGGCCGGGACGCGATAGATGAGCAGATTGCTGGTGCCGCCCGGCGTCTGGGCCCCGACCAGGACCAGGTCCCTGCCGTCCGGCGACCAGTCGTGCCCCACCACCGCGCTGTTGAAGTCGCACCAGCCCTCCGCGCTCACCTGAGTCTCCGCCCCGTCCGCCGCATGCACCAACCAGTAGTCCACCGAACAGGCGGCGTCGCGGAGGAACAGCACCCGACGGCCGTCAGGGGACCAAACCGGCAGCCGATCGAAGGCCGGCCCTTTGGTGAGCTGGCGCAAGCCGGCCCCGTCGCGACCGATGACATAGAGTCGCTGCCCGGTCGGGGTAACCTGGTCGAAGGCCAACGGGTCGCGGGCCGAGAACACGATGGTCGAGCCGTCCGACGACCAGTCCAGCGGGCCGACGACCTGGAGCGGCAGGCCGCTCTGGGGATCGAAGAGCGGCAGGGAGAACTCCACCGCGCCGGTGCCGTCATAGAGCACCCGATAGAACCGGCTCACGACCTCGCCCTTGTCGGTCAGGCTGTCCCGCACCACCACCAGCGTCTTGGGGTCGAGGGGATCCCAGGCGAAGGAACCGGGACCGTCGGTCTTGCTGCGGTTGAAGTCGGTCACGAAGACCTTGCCCGCTCCGTCGCCGATCCGGTTGAGCACCGGGAGGGGTCCGGTCACGTCCGGGATCACGCACACATCCTGCTGGGCCGAGAAGCCGTCGCCGCACTCGAATGCGAGGCGGACCCCGTCGGGGCTCCACCGCGCCCGCCGGGCGCTGGTGTCGGAGACCAGCACGGCGCTGGTGTCGCCCGTCCGGGCCACGACGAAGAGGGCGTTGGGACCGCCCGCGACCTCGGTGAAGGTGAAGACCGCCCGCTCCCGACCGGGCGACCAGCGCGGATGTACGTCCCCCGAAGCGCCGCGTCCATCGAGCCGGAAGCGATCGCTGCCGTCCGGGTTCACCCGAAAGATCCCGCTCGACAGCCCCCCGGACGAATCGCCGGCGAAGACCACCGCGGGCGGCCGGACGACGTCGAAGGGAGCGCTCTCCCGCTCGGGGAGCGTCCCCGACGCCGCGACCAGGGTGTACCCGACGCCCGGCTGGTCGAGCGTAAGGTCGTCGAACGTGGCCACGCCGTTGACCGCGTCTCGCGTGAGCGTGCCCCCCAGGGTCGCGCCCCCGGGGTTTAGGCCGATTCGCAGGGAGATCGGACTCGTCCAGGTCGTGACGACGTTACCGAAGTCGTCCTGCACCGCGACCTCCACGGGGGGGACCATCGCGGCGCCGAGCTGGACGGTTCCGGGCTGCACCTGGAAGACCACCTGGCTCGCCACGGCGACGGCTTCGGCCGCAAAGCCTACCGATGCCACTCCGGCGACGGCCGCCTCGAAGCCCTGGGGGCCGGCAGTGAGGGCGAGCCGGGCGGCGGTCTGGGCGTACCCGGCGGAGTCGCTCGCGACCACCGAGTCCGCCACCGAGGCCCCCTGGGTGAGCGGCCGGAACCGCACCGCGACGCGCACGCCCAGCCCGTCCGACCCGGTCACGCGAACCCGCAGCGGCTGGGGCAGCACGGCACCGGGCTCGGCCACCTGGCCGTCGCCGCTCACCGTGACCAGAAGCCCGGGCGGGGGCTGCGCGGTGACGAGCACCGTGTCCGCCTGACCGGTCAGCAGGCGGGCCACGACGCGGGCCACACCCCGTTCGCTCGCCCCGACCACGAGCCCCGTATCCCGGCTGGGAATCCGGACCCGCAGGGTGTCGAGCGAGATCCACTCGATGGGCGTACCGGGAATCGGCCGTTGCGCCGAGTCCAGGGCCGCGGCCGCGAGTGCCACCGTGTCGCCAAACTGCACCAGAGTGTCGGGGGACAGGATCACGAGCGCCGCCGCGTTGGCGCCGGTGCCCACATACTCCAGCACGGTCTCCACCGGGGGGACGGGCGCCCCGGCCACCACCACGACGGCCTGGGGGTAGGGCGCGTTGCGGAACACGGTGTCGCCCGCCGGGCTGATCAGCCGGACGAAGACCGCGAACGTTTCGCTCGGGGCCTCGAGCACGACGGCGAACCCCAACGCGACCGAATCGGCATCCACCGGGAAGGCGACCACGGTGTCCGCCGCCTGACGGCCGCTCGGCATCCGGAGCAGGGTGACCCGCGCGCGGTCGAAGTCCACCAGCGCCGGAGACCCGGTCGCGAAGACCGGCTCCAGGGCCAGCGATGCCCGCGCGCCCCAGGGCCCGGTCACGTCCTCCGCACACGCCGCGACCAGCACTCCGGCGATGGCGACGACGCGCGCCGCCGCCGAGCGATGCGTCACCGGGTCCACTCCAGCAGCGCGCCCACCCGCGGGCCCCGGAGCGACACGGTGTTGCCGTCGTCGCGGACCCGGCCCAGGGCCAGATGGGCCTGGAGGACCAGCGCAGCGCGGTCGGACAGCCGCCAGCGCAGATCGGCTCCGGGGCGGACCAGGTAGCCCACGAGATCCAACGACTGGTAGCCGGAGAGCTCGTGGCGGAACTCGAGAACGGGGGCGAGGCCGACGGTCGGCGAGAGCGGCCGATCCCAACGAGCCCCCAGCGCCAGGGCGTTCCCGCGGGGCGTGGCGACCGTCGCCGAAGTCAGGCCGCGGGGCTTCAGTCGGCGCATCTCCCAGCCGTACACCGAAAGGGCGCCGCGGCCCAGGGGGAGGTTGAGCGCGGCGTGAACCAGGACGCGGTCCCCGATGGCGGCCTCGGTGCCGCCGGCGAACCGGTCGCGCGCGCTGGACACGTACACCAGAGCAGCGCGCAAGTATGCGGCGCCGCCCGGCGAGCCCTCGACGCCAACGCGGACCCGCCCCTCTCCACCCGGCGACAGCTCTTCACCCCCCGCGACCGGCAGGTAGCTCCCGGAGTGGCGATAGCTCGCCCCTGCGCCCACGGCCCAGGTGGGGCTCAGAGGAAACGCCGCAGCCACCCCCGCCGTGAGCGCGCCGCCACCGCCGAACGCGGGTGCCATGAAGCCCAGGAGGTCGGTCGCCGTGGCACCATAAAGAGGAAGGGTGGTATCGGGGACGGTTTCGCTCCCGGTCGGCAGAGTGCCCACCACCGTCAGCACCACGCGGCCGGGGACCAGGGCCACGGCCGCCCGGAGATCGGTGTCCACGGCGCCCGCGTGATCCAGCGAGCCGCCCAGCGTGCGCACGGACGCGGTGGCGAACCCGCCGGCGAGGTCCACCGTCAGACGCGGGCCGAAGCGCTGGGAGACCGTGACCGGGACGACCAGCTGGGTGATGCGGTCGAAGGCGAGGCCCGAGCCCAGAACGTAGCTCTGGTAGATGGCGCCGCCGCGGACCACTGTCCCGATCCCCGCCGGGGCAGGCTCCTGCGCGGAAAGCCCGCCGCCCGCCGGTGGACCGAGGAGCACCAGGGCCAGCGCGACCCCGGCGGAATGAACGCGCCGGGTCACGGCGGCCTCCGGAAGATGATGCGGATCAGCGCCGAGGTCCCCTGGAGGTTGACGATGCCCTGGGTCTCGACGGTCGGCTGACGGATGGTGGCGTCGGTGCCCGTGACCGGCCCGCCCGTCTGCTGCGCCACCACGTCGCCCAGCGTGGGAGCCACGTCCAGCGCGGCGGACCCAGTCGCGCCCGCGGTCCCGGGCTCGGCGGGGACAACCACGGCCTGGACCGCTTCCACCACCGTCACCACGGTCCCTTCCGTGGCCTGCTGCACCACGGGCGCCGCCAGGGCCGTCTGTCGACCCTGCTCGGCGGCGGCGAAGTGCGGGTCGGCCCGCACGGCCTCGCGGAAGCGAGCGGCGGCCGCCCCGTAGTCGCCGCGGTCCAGCGCTTCCAACCCCTGACTGTAGGCCAAAAACGCCGCCAGGTTCCTGGGCCCCTGGCGCAGGATTCGCTCCCGCTCCGCCTGGGTAATCTCAATCCCGAGGCTCGGCCCCAGACCCAGCACCAGCTGCTTTTGGAGATCCAGGAGCTCGCGGAACGGCCCGGCGACCTGCGGGCCGGGCCGGACCGTGCCGTCGCCCGCGATCACCGACAGCTCGAGCCGCACCGGGGCCCGCTCGGACCGGATGGTCGCGACCCCCTGGACCATCCCCTCCGCGCGCAGCAGCCGCCCCATCCGCGCCGCCGTCGCCGGATCCACCCGCCCGGTTTCGGCGAGACGCATCTCGGCCGCCAGCGCACCCAGGTGCACCCGCTCGAGCAGGCGAATTGAACGGAGCACGGCGAGATCAGTGGTGATCAGCTCGGCGAGCCCGCGCGACAGGGCGCCGAACGCCGTGTCGCCCGCGATGGTGACCGGGAGGACCGCCAGAGTCCCCGGTTCCGGGGGCTGGCCGGCCAGTTCGACTTCGCGCGCCAGCGCCTGACGCGCTGCCAGGATCGCGCCCTGTCGCACCGCCTGGTAGCGGCGGGCCCGCAACGCCGCGACCCCCCGCGCCCGGGGGTAGCGATCCAGGAAAGCCCCGTAGGTGGCCGCGGCCAGGTCGTATCGGGCCTCCCGCTCCTGACAGGCGCCGATGACGAGCGGCCCGAGCACATTGTCGGGCGCGATCCGGAGGCCGGCGCCGGCATGCTCGACGGCAGGTTCGCACCGCCCGGCCGCGAGATACGCCGCCGCCAGTCGAAGTCGAACGGCGGCGTTCCCGGGATCCTGGCGGGCCTGGCTCTCCAACGCGGGGATGTCGGCAGGGGTGACGGCGGCGGGGCGCGGGGCGCGACCGCACGCGCCCGGCGCGGCGGCCGCGAGAATAC
>DATLXT010000023.1:0-6496 GCA_035575475.1 Gemmatimonadales bacterium
GCCGTAACCACGGCCATCGTCTCGCTGGCCGAGGCCGCCGAGCTGCGCAATGCGCTGCTCTGGCTGTGGGGCGGGCTCTCGGGCGCGTCCTGGGACACGGTCGCGCTGCTCGCGGTTTACGTCCCGATCCCCCTAGCGGTCATCGCCGCGGCGGCGCGACCGCTCGACCTGCTGGCCCTGGGCGAAGAGCCGGCCCGCTACCTCGGCGCCGACGTCGAGACCGTGAAACGCCGGGTCTACCTGGCGGCCTCCCTGCTCACCGCGGCGGCGGTTGCGGTCTCCGGGGTCATCGGCTTCGTGGGGCTCATCGTGCCCCACATCGCCCGGCTCTTGTGGGGGCATCGTCACCGCACGCTCCTGCCTGCCGCCTTCCTGTTCGGCGGCACCCTGCTGGTCCTGGCCGACACCCTGGCCCGCACCGCCCTGGCGCCTCGCGAGCTGCCCGTCGGCATCGTCACGGCCCTGCTGGGCGTGCCGCTCTTCGTCATCCTGCTCCGCCGATGGACGATCGCCTGATCCTCTCCCTGCGCGAGGTGCGCTTCCGTTACCCCGGGGCGCCCCGGGACGCCGTCGTGGGCGTCTCGCTCGAGGTGCGCGGCGGACAGGTTCACGGCGTCCTGGGTCCGAACGGGAGCGGGAAGACCACGCTGCTGCGGGTGGCCCTCGGGGCCCTGACGCCCGCGGCGGGGTCGGCCGAGATCCTGGGACGCCCGGCGACGGCCTGGCCGCGGCGGGAGCTGGCCCGGCTGGTGGGAGTGGTGCCTCAGCGGGAGGACAACCTGTTCCCTCAGCGGGTGCGAGAGACCGTGCTGCTGGGACGCTACCCGCACCTCTCGCTCTGGGGCGCCGAGCGTCCGGACGACCACCAGGCCGTCGCGCGGGCGCTCGAGGCCTGCGATGCGGCGCACCTGGCCGAGCGCTGGATCTGGACCCTGTCGGGCGGGGAGTACCAGCGGGTCCGCCTGGCCCGGGCGCTGGCCCAGGAGCCCCGCCTGCTCGTCCTCGACGAGCCCGGCATGTCGCTCGACCTGGGCCACGAGATGGAGCTCCTCCAGCTGGTCCGGCGCCTCGCCGACCAGGCCGGCCTCGCCGTGGTCCTGATCACCCACCACGTGAATCTCGCCGCCCGCTTCGCCGACCGCGTGCTCCTCTTGGCCGATGGCCAGCCGGTCGCGCAGGGCCGGCCGGACACGGTGCTCACCCGTGAGCACGTGGAACGCGCCTTCTCCTGGCCGGTGGCGATCCACCGGTTCGAGGATCGCCCCCAGATCGTGCCTCTGCGATCCCCGTCACCTTGATAAGGAGGGTCCGTGTCGCTCCGTATCCCGTGGCTCCTCTTGGTCTGGGCGCCTCTCCCGGTCGGTCTCGCGGCGCAACACCCCGATACGGTCAGGCTGGCTCCGGTCGTGGTGACGGCCACGCGGATCCCCACGCCCGCCGCGGCCGTGGCGGCCGCCGTGACCGTGGTGACCGGGGAGGAGCTCCGCGCCCGCGGTCTGCGCACCGTGGCCGAGGCCTTGCGCACCGTCCCCGGCGTCGCCGTGGCCGAGATCGGGAGCTTCGGCGGCCAGACGTCCCTCTTCCTGCGGGGCGGGGAAAGCGACTACGTCAAGGTGCTGCTGGACGGCGTGCCGCTGAATCACCCGGGCGGCGCGCTGGACCTGGCCGACCTCACGCTCGACAACGTGGACCGGATCGAGATCGTTCGGGGTCCCGCGAGCGTGCTCTACGGGTCCGACGCCGTGACCGGGGTGATTCAGGTGTTCAGCCGTGCGGGGACGCCCGGGTCGGGCTTCTCTCTCGAAGCGGCGGCGCGCGGGGGCACCTACGCCACGAGTGACCTCGCGGTCGGAGTCCGCGGGCGGGGAAGATGGATCGGGTACGCCGCCTCGGCATCGCGGTTCGCATCGGACGGTCTCTACCGTTATAACAACGACTACCGCCACACCGTGGTGAGCGGGCGTGTCGCGGTGACGCCCAGCGCCCACACCACGGCGGACCTGGCGTATCGCTTCGGAGACGATGTCTATCGTTTCCCGACCGACGGCGCCGGGCGACCGGCGGACTCGAACCAGGTATCGAAAGAGCGCGGCCCCGCCGTCAGCCTGACCCTGGCCCGGACGCTGAGCCGGTCCGTGACCGCCCAGTTCGGGGCCACGCTGCGTGAGCAGCGGATCCGGTTTCAGGATGACCCCGACTCGCCCGGCGAGGACGGGCGCTTCGAGAGCCGGGACCTGGTGCGCCGCGCCGGGGCGGGTGCGCTGGTCACCTGGCGGGTGGCGGAGCGCGCCGCGGTCACGGCCGGTCTGGAGTACGAGGACCAGCGCCAGCGCGGGCGGAGCGTGTTCGAGGCGTCGTTCGGGTCGTTCCCGGACTCGATCGCGGTGGCGCGCTGGAATCGCGCCGCCTACGTCCAGGCCCTGCTGGGCCTGGATCGCCCCCTCACGGCCACGGTCGGGGTGCGGCTCGATCACAACTCCCAGTTCGGAGGCCACGCCACCTGGCGTGGCGGCCTGGTCTACCGGCCGGGCCCGGCCACCCGGCTGCGGGCGGCGTTCGGAAGCGGGTTCAAGGAGCCGACGTTCTTCGAGAACTTCGCGCGCGGCTTCGTGCGCGGGAATCCGGAGCTCGATCCCGAACGTTCGCTGAGCTGGGAGGCGGGCCTGGAACACCGTGCCGGGGCGGTGACGCTGGCCGCCACCTACTTCCGGCAGCGCTTCCGCGACCTGATCGAGTTCACCTTCGCGCCGGCGCCGCCGGATTCCGTCAACTACTTCAACGTCGCCGGCGCTACCGCCGCCGGCCTGGAAACGTCGCTGGACGTGGTTCTGGCAGGCCGGTGGGCGGGCGAGCTGCGCTACACCTATCTCGACACCCGGGTGCTCGAACCGGGGCTCGACCCCACGCCGGACGCCGCGTTCAGCCCCGGGCGCCCGCTGCTGCGGCGGCCGGCGCACACGCTCACGGCGGGGTTGCGGGCGCCGGTGACCGAGCGGGCGCTGGTGGCGGTGGAGGCACGCTTCGTGGGCGAGCGGGACGATCTGGACTTCACCCGGCCCGCGGGAGAGCGCCGGGTGGCGCTCGACGCCTACGTTCGGCTGAACCTCGCCGCGCAGTACGACCTGGTCCGGTCGCCGCTGGGTCCGATCGTCCTCACCCTGCGCGCGGAGAACCTGCTCGACGATCGTTCACCGGAAATCGCGGGCTTTCTGCCGCGGGGCCGGACCCTGCTCGCGGGGGCCCGGCTGGGTGACCGGTGAACCTGTCCCGATGAGCGGAGCGGCCCGGATCGTCTCCCTCCTCCCGGGGGCCACCGAGATCGTGTGCGCGCTCGGGCTGAGCGACCGCCTGGTCGGGATCTCGCACAGCTGCGACGCGCCGGCGGCCGTGCGGGACCGGCCGCGCCTCACCCGGCCCCGGTTCTCGCCGGCGGGCCGCTCGAGCGGCGCGATCGACGCCGCGGTCCGACACGCGCTCCGCGCGTTCGGCGGCGTCTACGAAGTGGATGCTGGGCGGCTGGCGGCGCTCCGGCCGGACCTGGTCTTCACTCAGGGCGTCTGCCAGGTCTGCGCCGTGCCGGTTCGCGATGCGGAGCGAGCCGCCGCGGCCCTCCCGGGGGTCGCGGTGGTCTCGCTCGACGCCCACGATCTCGAAGCGGTGCTCGACACGGTGCGCACCGTCGCTCGGGCGGCCGGCGTGCCGCGGCGAGGCGACACGCTGGCGCGGACGCTCCGTCGGCGCCTGGATCGGGTCCGCGCGGAGCTGCACGGGGTGTCGAGGCCCCGGGTCCTCGCGCTCGAGTGGCTGGATCCGCCCTTCGTGCCGGGGCACTGGGTCCCGGAGATGATCACGCTGGCCGGCGGGGACGTGCTGCGGGGGAGGGCGGCGCACCCCTCCTTTGCGGTCTCGTGGGACGAGCTGGAGGTCCTCGACCCGGATGTCTTGTTGGTCATGCCGTGCGGCTTCGACCTCGCCCGCGCCCGGGCGGAGGCGCGCCGGTACGGGAGCCGGCTGGCCCGGGTGGCGCCCCGGGCCATACGCGCGGGGCGCGCCTATGCCCTGGACGCTTCGGCCCTGACCAGTCGCCCGGGCCCGCGGGTGGTAGAAGGGGTGGAGCTCCTGGCCGCTCTTTTCCATCCCGACCGCCGCTCGGCCCGACGCCACGACCACCGGGCTTATATTCTCGGGAACTCGGACCTCGATGGCGGCGATGGCGCCGGCTGATCTGAAGCCTCTGACCCCCCTCCTCCTGGCGGCCGCGTTGGGCGCCTGCTCCGACGCCCTGGACCAGAACACGGTCGCGGGCCAGGTCGTCGCGGTGCTCAACGCGGGCAGTCGCACCCTGACTCTGGTCGATGCCGTGCGCTTCGAGGCCACGTCCTGGGCCCTCGCCCCCGGAGTCCCGGCCGGCCTGGACGCCCGCGGCTCCCGGCTGGCGATCGCGCTGGGCGACTCGGACCTGGTGCAGGCCGCGACCCCGCTCGGGCCGGGTCCGGTCATTCGCCTCGCCAGGGGGGCCGACCCCGTAGCCGTCGCGATCCAGGACGACTCCATCGCCTGGGTGGCGAACTCCGGGCTCAACACCGTCTCGCGCATCAACCTGACGAGCGGAGACACCGCGAGCTTCGCGGTGGGCGTTCATCCCCAGGGCGTGCTGCTAGTGAACTCGAGCCTGCTCTATGTCCTCAACGGCAACCTGTCCGGTGGCGTGCCGGCCGGGCCGTCCTCGATTTCCTGGCGCAACCTCGGGAATGGTGCGGGCGGATCGGGCACGATCGTGCTGACGGGCACCAACGCCCGGTCCGCCGTGCTGGGTGAGGACGGACTGGTGTACGTCGTGGCGGCCGGCTCTCCCGGGGCGGGGGACGGCCGCCTCGCCATCGTGGATCCGGCGGCGAATCGGGAGGTGGCGGTGCTCAACGGCCTGGGGGAGTCGCCGGGACCAGCCGCCTATCACCCCTCGGGCCGTCTCCTCATCGCGTCATCGAGCGAGGGGATTCTCGAAGTGAACACCTCCACCCGGTCGTTGGTGCGGGGCCCGGGGCAGGGTGTCAAACCCGGCGGGGAGGGCGTGGCCGCGGTGCTGGTGGACCCCCGCGGGCGCGTCTGGGCCGCCTCGCCCCGTTCCTGTAACGGGCCGGGGACGGTGTACGTGCTGCGTGCGCCGCCCGACTATGGAGAGATCGAGGCGCTCGTCGTGGGGGTATGTCCGGTGGCGGCCGCGCTCGCCACCGTGCCGCCGGTGCCGTAACGCCGCCTCGCGGCCCGGTTAGTTTTACCGCATGGCCCCGATCGCCACGCCGGCCATCATTCTGCGGACCTACCGCTACAGCGAGACGTCGAAGATCGTGCGCCTCGCGACCCGCGAGCTGGGACTCCAGAGCGGGATCGCGAAGGGCGCGCTACGTCCCCGAAGCCGCTTCGGGGCCGGCCTCGAGATTTTCTCCGAGGGCACGGTCGAGGTGTACTACCGGGAGGCGCGGGAGCTCCATACCGTCTCGGCGTTCGAGGTGGCCGATCTCCATCGCGGGCTCGCCCTCGCCCTGGGGCGGTTCGCGGGGGCGACGGCGCTGGCCCAGGTGTTTCTCAAGATGGCGCCTCCGTCACCGGTGCCCGCCGCCTACGAAGCCCTGGGGCGCGGCCTGGCGGTGCTGGAGCGCGTGGCCCCGGAGGCCGTGGACGCGGCGGCGGTCCGCTGGCTCTGGATGTTGCTCGGGGCGCTGGGGTTCGCGCCCTCGCTCAGAACCTGCGTAAAGGACGGCGCCCCGGTGGACGCGGATCTGGCCGGCAACGGCGGGCGGAGCGCCGGCCGCGCCATCGCGTTCAGTGCCGCCGAGGGCGGGGTACTCTGCCCGCGGTGTGCGCCCACCCACCCACCCAGCCACCCTCCCACCCGCCTCCCCGGCCGGGCCTATCGGGATCTCCTGGCCCTCAACGATCCGGGCGCCGAGCTCCCGGTGCTCGACGCCGCCCACGCGGCCGCGCATCGCCGCCTGGTCGCCCGGTTCGCCCGCCACCACCTGGGCGAGCCCGGTCCGCTGTTCGCCCTCGACTTCTGGGAGCGTCACGCATGGGCCGCCGCTTCGTAGTCGGAACCGCCGGCCACATTGACCACGGGAAGACCGCGCTGGTGAAGGCCCTCACCGGGGTGGACACCGACCGGTGGGAGGAGGAGAAGCGGCGGGGCATCACCATTGACCTGGGCTTCGCGCCGCTGGTGCTCGACCACGACCTCGAGGCCAGTATGGTGGACGTACCGGGGCACGAGGGTTTCGTGAAGAACATGCTGGCGGGCGCCACGGGCATCGACCTGGCGCTGCTCGTGATCGCGGCGGACGAGGGCATCATGCCGCAAACCGAGGAGCATCTCGCGATCGTGGAGCTTCTCGGGGTCCCCCGGGGAATTCCGGTCCTCGCGAAATGCGACCTGGTGGACGACGAGTGGCTGGAGTTGGTGCGCACGGAGGTGACCGAGCGCCTGTCCCGCAGCCGGGTG
>DATLXT010000024.1:0-5181 GCA_035575475.1 Gemmatimonadales bacterium
GGCTTCGATCTGCCGCGGCTGGCCTACCACCACCAGGATGTCGCCCGCGGCCAGCCGGAACGTCGGATCGGGGGTGGGGATGTCCCGGTCGTCGCGGCGGATGGAGAGCACCAGGGCGCCGGTCCGGGACCGCAGCTTGAGCTGAGCCAGGCTCTTGCCGGCGCCGCCGCCCTTCTGGGGCAGGGCGATGCGGTCCACCGCCATCTGCGGCATGGCGCCGAGCGCCCCCGCGATCGAGAGCCGGACGGCGGAGCCGGGGCGCAGGGCCTCGTAATGCGACCTCCGGATCTCGTCCACCAGCCGGTCGATTTCCCCGCCGGGCACGTGGTAATGGGCCAGCACCCGGGCGAAGATCTCGATCGAGGTCTCGAACTCCTCGGGGATGACGGCATTGGCGCCCAGGCGGGTCAGCTCCGGGATTTCCACCACGTATCGGGTCCGCACGATGATGTAGAGGTTGGGATTGAGCGAGCGGGCCACCCGGACCATGCGGCGGGTGGCGGCGGGGTCCGAGATCGCGACCACGAGGAGGCGCGCCCGCTCGACGCCCAGCGCCCGGAGGATCTCCTCGCGGGTGGCGTCGCCGTAGAACGCCGGCTCGCCGCGGGCCCGCGCGTCGCGCACCGTCTGGGAGTTCAGCTCCACGATCAGGTACGGCGCGTTGATGGCCCGCAGCGCCGAGGCCAGGTTGCGGCCGTTCAACCCGTACCCCGCGATGATCACGTGATTGGCGATCGGCTCCTGGACCGGGCCGAACCCGGTGGGCCGGAATCCCGGCAGGAGGCGGTCGAGCGGGACCAGGCGCTCCAGGCGGTCGAGCAACGCCGGACCGCCCTGGAGCAGGAAGGGGGTGAGGAGCATGGTGAGCACGGCGACGCCCAGGAAGCTCTGGTAGAGCGGCTCCGCCAGGAGCCCCGCGGCGCGCCCTTCCCGCGCCAGGACGAAGGAGAACTCGCCGATCTGGGAGACCGCGACGCCCGCGAGAAGGGCCACCCGGCCGGCATAGCCCACGAGCGCCGGCCCCAGGGCGGCCACCAGCGTCTTCCCGGCCATGATGACCGCCACTCCCCCGGCCGTCAGCAGGGGGTGCCGGGCGACCACGTTCAGGTCCACCAGCATGCCCACGGCCACGAAGAAGAGCGAGATGAAGATGTCGCGGAACGGCATCAGCTCGGTGAGAGCCTGATGGGCGTAGTCCGACTCGGAGATCACCAGTCCCGCGAGGAAGGCGCCCAGGGCGAGCGAGGCGCCGGCGGCCGCCGTGCCCAGGGCGGTGAGCGTGCCGATCAGGATGACCGCGATGAGAAAGAGCTCCCGGCTTCTGGTCTTGAGGATCTCCTGGATGACCCGCGGCACCACGGTGCGCGCGGCCACCACCACGCCCGCCACGACCAGCGCCGACTTCCCGAGCGCCAGCGCCAGCCCCCCGAGCCCGCCATCCGCCCGACCCGCCAGGAAGGGGAGGACCAGCATCATGGGCACGACACACAGGTCCTGGAAAATGAGGATCCCGGTGGCGAGCCGGCCGTGGGGCGCGTCGATCTCGCCCTTGTCGGTCAGGATCTTCAGCACGATGGCGGTGCTGGAGAGCGCGACCAGGAACCCGAGGAAGAGCGACACCTGCCAGGTTGCGCCCAGGGCGAGCGCCGCCGCGCCGGTGGCCAGGATGGTGAAGCCCATCTGGGCCAGCCCCGTGCCCGCGACCTGGGTGCCCATCTCCTTCAGCCGGGCGAGCGAGAACTCGATCCCGATGGTGAACAGGAGCAGGATGACGCCCACCTCGGCCAGGGTCTCGACCCGGTGCACGTCCGCCACCAGCGCCAGCGCGTTCGGGCCCAGGAGCATCCCCGCCACGATGAAGCCGGGGAGCGCCGGGAGCCGCAGCCGGTGGAACGCCAGCGTGACGACCACCGAACCCGCGAACACGACGGCGAGATCGCCGAGGAGGAGGAGCTGGTCCACCGGCCGGTCCGGGCAACGTTCGCCCCAAGATCGGGCGGGGCGGGGCGGGGCGGAAGAGGCGCAACTGGCGAGCCCGGCGCCGGCCGTCTAGGTTGTCCCCCTCGACCTTCTCCCGGCATCCCGTGTCCGACTGGCTGCAACCACTCGGTCTCAGTCCCGATCTCCAGCGCCGGCTGTTCGCCACGCTGCTCACCCTCCTGGGGTTGTGGCTGGGGCGGCGGGTGTGGCTCGCGCTGGTGTACCGGCGGGTCAAGGACGCCTGGGCCCGCTACCGCTGGCGGAAGGGGACGAGCTACGTGGCGGTGGGGCTGGGCGCGGTGCTGGTGGGTCGGCTCTGGCTCTCGGGGCTCGGTGCCCTGGCCACTTTCTTCGGCCTCCTCTCGGCCGGCCTCGCCATCGCGCTCAAGGACCTGGTGGCCAACCTGGCGGGCTGGCTCTACATCGTGTGGCGCCGGCCGTTCGACGTGGGCGACCGCATCCAGATCGGCCAGCACGCCGGTGACGTGATCGACATCGGAGTCTTCCAGTTCACGCTGAACGAGATCGGGGTGTGGGTGCAGGCGGATCAGAGCACCGGGCGGATCATCCACGTGCCCAACGGGCGGGTGCTGGCCGAGCCGGTCGCGAACTATCACCAGGGCTTCCCCTACCTCTGGCACGAGATCCCGGTGCTGGTGACCTTCGAGAGCAACTGGCGGCGGGCCAAGGAGATTCTCACCCGGATCGCGGCGCGCCATGCCGAGCACCTCACGCCCGAAGCCGAGCGCCACCTGCTCGACGCGTCGCGGAAGTACCTGATCGCCTACGCCAAGCTCACGCCGATCGTCTACACCCGCGTGGTCGAGGACGGAGTGCGGCTGACGATCCGGTATCTGGTGGAACCCCGCCGGCGTCGCGGGACCGAGCAGGCGATCTGGGAGGACATTCTGGACGAGTTCTCCCGAGCGCCGGACATTCAGTTCGCCTACATCACCCGCCGGGGCTTCAACAACCTGGCCGAGGGGAAGCCCGCCCTGCGGGGCGCCGGGGGCGAGGCGCCGGCCAACCTGCCGCCTTCGGCGTGAGCCGGCGCCCCCGCCGCGGGGCGCGATAGCGAACCTGCGACCGCCTCGAGCGCCGGCGACGCCGGAGGTCCCGCTGCGGCGCTCGGCCCGCTGGGGCTAGATTGGCCCCATGTTCGCCGTGGACCGCCTCATCTTGCTCGCCGGCGTTCTCCTCCTCCTGGGGATCGCCTCGAGCAAGCTGTCGAGCCGGGTGGGCCTGCCGGTCCTGGCGCTGTTCCTGGTGGTGGGGATGCTGGCGGGGTCCGAGGGGCCGGGCGGGATCGCGTTCGAGGATTACCGCCTGGCGCACGGCGTGGGCACAGTGGCCCTCGCGATGATCCTGTTCGACGGCGGCCTGCGCACCGACGTCTCGACGTTCCGGCGCGTCCTCGCACCCTCGCTGACGCTGGCGACCGTGGGGGTGGTCATGACCGCGGCCGGTGTGGCGCTGGCCGCGCGGGTCGCCCTGGGGCTGCCCTGGCTCCAGGCCATGCTGCTCGGCAGCATCGTCTCCTCGACCGATGCGGCGGCGGTGTTCGCCGTCCTCCGCTCCCGCGGGGTCCGGGTCCGACAGCGGGTCGCGGCCACGCTGGAGCTCGAGAGCGGCTCCAACGACCCCATGGCCGTGCTCCTCACCGTGGCGTGCATCGAGCTGCTGCTCGGCCGCCTCGAGCCCGGGCTGGGCGTCGCCTGGCTGTTTCTCCGACAGCTGGCGCTGGGAGCGGCCGTGGGGTGGCTGGTGGGGCGGGGGGCCGCCGGGGCGGTCAACCGCATCCGCCTCGATGCCGCGGGCCTCTACCCCGTGCTGACCGCGGCGGCCGGTCTTCTGGCCTACGGCGCCGCGGCATCGCTCGGGGGGAGCGGGTTCCTCTCGGTGTACGTGGCCGGCGTCGTCCTCGGTGCCCGTCGGCTCGTGTTTCGCCGCGGGATCTATCTGTTCCACGACGGGGTGGCCTGGATCGCGCAGATCACCATGTTCGTCCTCCTCGGCCTCCTGAGCTTTCCGAGCCGGCTGCTGGCGGCCGCGGGCCCGGCGCTCCTCGTGGCCGGCATCCTCGTCTTCGTGGCGCGGCCCCTGGCGGTGCTGGCGTGCCTCGTGCCGTTTCGGTACTCGCCGCGCGATGTCGCGTTCATCGCCTGGGGCGGATTGAAAGGCGCGGTGCCGATCATCCTCGCGACCTATCCCCTGCTCGCGGGAGTGCCCGGGGCCGAGGTGGGATTCGACGTCGTGTTTTTCGCCGTCGTGGTCTCGGCCGTGACCCAAGGCTGGACCCTGCCGCTGGCGGCGCGCTGGCTCGGCCTGCAACGCCCCCTGGTGGCCGAGCCGCCGGTCACGCTGGAAATCGCGTCGCTGCGCGACGTGGACGGCGACATCGTCGAGTACACCCTGGCGGACGACTCTCCCGCCGCCGGTCGTCGCATTCGCGACCTCAGCTTTCCCGACGGCGCGATCGTCGCCCTGGTGGCGCGAGGACAGGAGATGGTGGCGCCGCGCGGCTCCACCGACCTGCGTCAGGGCGATCACGTGTTCGTCCTGCTGCGGCCGGCCGTCCGTTGGCTGGTGGACCGCATCTTCAGCGCTCCGGCCCGGGCGGGCCGGGCGGCCCCCACCGGAGGCGAGTTCCCGCTCCGGGGTGCGACCCGCCTGGCGGATCTCGAGGAGTTCTACGGCATTCGCCTGGACCCGTCGGGGGCGACCACCCTCGCGGGGCTCCTGCGCGAGCGTCTGGGCGATGACCTCGAGGTCGGACGGTCGGTGACGGTGGGACCCGTGACCCTGACGGTGCGGGAGATCGTGGACGGGCAGGTCGAGACCGTGGGACTGCGGATCGCGGCCGGGGGAGACCCCTGAGCGGGGACGATCCCGACCTCTCGCCGGCTCAGCCGGCCCCGAGCTTCGGCGCGCGCCCTCGGCCTCCGCCCCGCGGCCGCAACGCCACGCAACAGCACCCGGGCTGCGGATCGGCCGCGGCCCGGACGCTCCGCAGCGCCAGTCCCGCCACCACCCCCTCGAGGAGCGCCAGGTTCATCCCGCAAACCAGCGCTCGCTGCTCCCGGGCCAGACGGTCGAAGGGACAGTTCCGCAGCCGTATGGCGCCCCCCTCGGCGCCGGCCGGCTGGTACCCACAGGCTCGCAGGAGGTCCCTCGCCTGCCGGGCCTCCCTGGCGGGGGACG